>JASHXJ010000212.1 GCA_030043595.1 Trebonia sp. | reverse complement strand
GAGATCTTCGCCGACCTCGTCCGGGTCGCCGGAACCAAGTACGGCTTCGCCATCAACCCGCACCGTTTCGCCGTCACCGGCCGCTGCGCCAACTGCCAGGCCAAGGCCTAGGCAAGGCCCGCTAGGCCGCAGACCCCCGGCATACCCTCCAGTAGCGAGCCGGGCATGCCCTTCGGCCCCGGCACCGCGCGGACGGTCGACGGCCGGCACCATACACGGCGTTCCAGGGACCAGGCGCAGCGATTGATCGCGAGGAATGATTACTTGCGACTTATGTGCAACTGAGTTAGCGTGCGAATAAGTGCAGGACCTGCAGCGCAGGTGACCGAGAGGTGAGGCGATGACCGCTCAGAGCGCGCCACCGCAGGCAGGCATGAGCCTGCACAAGATCTTCCGGGAGTCGTTCCGGACCATGGACCGCACCGAGAAGCGGCGGGTGCTGGCCATGTACGGCTCGATCGTGCTGCTGCACGCGCTCGGCTTCTTCGTGTTCATCGCGTACGTGCTGCCCGCACACTACAAGCTGTTCGGCGTGGGCCTGAGCGTGACCGCCTACACCCTGGGGCTGCGCCACGCCTTCGACGCCGACCATATCTCTGCGATCGACAACACCACCCGCAAGGCGATGAACGAGCGCAAGGAAGGCGAGCCGCGCCCGTTCGGGTTCGGCTACTTCTTCTCCATGGGCCACTCCACCATCGTGGTCGCGATCGGCGTCGGGCTGATCATCGCGGTCAAGACGGTGCTGCCCGCGGTCACGCACTCCAACTCCTCGCTGGAATCGTTCGGCGGCACTTTCGGCACCATCGTGTCCGCGATCTTCTTGTTCCTCATCGGCCTGCTCAACCTGGCCATCCTGGCCGGGATCCTCAAGGTGTTCCGGTCGATGCGGCGCGGGGACTACGACGAGGCGGAACTGGAGCGGCAGCTGGAGAACCGCGGGTTCTTCTACCGGTTCTTCGGCCGCTGGATGAAGGCCATCGACAAGGAATGGCAGATGTACCCCGTCGGCGTCGTGTTCGGGATGGGCTTCGACACCGCGACCGAGGTCGCCCTGCTGACGGCCACAGCGCTGGCAGCCTCTGAGCACATCCCGTGGCAGGCGATCATATGCCTGCCAATCCTGTTCACCGCCGGGATGAGCCTGATGGACACCACCGACGGCATGTTCATGAACCTGGCCTACGGCTGGGCGTTCTTCAACCCGGTCCGCAAGGTGTTCTACAACATGGCGATCACCGGCCTGTCGGTGGCCATCTGCTTCTTCATCGGCGGCATCGAGACCCTCAGCCTCATCCCGCAGGACTTCCCGAATAGCTTCAGCCAGACCAGCGGCTTCTGGGGCTTCATGTACAACTTCGACATCAACAAGGCCGGCTTCGTGATCGTCGGCATGTTCATCGTCACCTGGGCCGTAGCCATCGCTATCTGGCGGTGGGGGCACATCGAGGAACGATGGACCGCCCGCCTGAACGCCCCGCCGCCACAGCACTGGGCGGGGGACTGGGCCGAGACCGAACCCGCCGAATAGGCCACACCGCGCCCGGCTGTCACCCCGGCAGCTTACGAGATCACGCAGAGCCTCCGGCTCGGCATGATTCGGCTATCGCTACCCAGTTGCAGGTGACTATGCGGCGCATTAGCGTTCGTGGCATGAGACCTGAACACGGCGAGGCCGGTGTCACGGACGATATCCGCGACTTCTGGGATATAGATGCGGCCACCTACGACCGTTCACCCTCGCACTACCCGCAGCGCCCGCAAGAGCAGGCGGCGTGGGCGGCGACGCTGCGCCGGCTGCTGCCCGAGCCGCCTGCTGCCGTGCTCGACATGGGCGCGGGCACCGGGTTCCTGTCACTGCTGCTAGCCGCCCAGGGATACCAGGTGACGGCCGCCGACTTCGCGCCCGGCATGCTCGCCCGGCTGAAGGCCAAAGCCGCCGACCGGGGACTGGCGGTCGAGGCCGTGCAGACCGACGCCGTGCACCCGCCGGCAGGTCCCTTCGACGCCGTCGTGGAGCGGCACCTGGCGTGGACGCTGCCCGACCCGGCCAGCGCGCTGGCCGCGTGGCACACCGTCGCCCCGGCGGGCCGTCTTGTGCTCATCGAGGGCAGCTGGTCCGGCCGCGGCGCCCCGACCGTCGACCGGCTGCGGCTGCGCGCTCGCGCGGTCGCTGACCTCATCCGCCGGCCAGCGCCGGACCATCACGGCCACTACACGGCGCAGATGAACGCCGCTCTCCCCTATCGGGGCGGGCTGACGCCTGATGAAGCGGTGGCGCTGGTGGAGGCCAGCCCGTGGGGGAGGGCGCGGATCGAGCGGCTGCGCGACGTGGAATGGGCAGTAACCGAGGGCCTGGGCCCACTGGACAGCCTGATCGGGACCCACGCCCGATGGGCCGTGATCGCCGGCCGCTAGGTCACGCCGCGCGGTCGTCGTCGAAATCGTGAACCAGTGCGCTAGCGATGCCGGGCAGGCAGCCCCGCGGCGGCCAGGATGGCCGCCCGCTCGCCGACGGGCAGCAGGTCCACGTAGACGATGCCGCGCAGGTGGTCGGTCTCGTGCTGCAGGCACCTGGCGAGCAGGCCGGTCCCCGTGACCGTGACCGGGCGGCCGCGCACGTCCACTCCCGACACCGTCGCAACGGCCGCCCGGCTGACCTCCGCCTGCTGACCTGGTACTGACAGGCATCCCTCGTAGCCGGTCACCGGTGGAGCGAGAGCGCCGGAAGTCGTGAGAACCGGGTTGATGAGATGCCCGGCCTGGTTCTCGCCGGAAGCGTCCGGGCAGTCGTAGACGAACGCGCGCAGGCTCACGCCGATTTGATTGGCCGCCAGTCCGACGCCGTCAGCCTCGTACATGCTGGCGAACATGTCCAGGACTAGGGCTTCGAGGGCATCGTCAAAGAAGTTCACCGGGTCGCACGGCCGGTGGAGGACCGCGGCGCCGTACCGGGTAATCGGCCGCGCCATGCCTGCTGAGACGTCCATGGGCTCCCTCTGGGTAA
>JASHXJ010000211.1 GCA_030043595.1 Trebonia sp. | reverse complement strand
CGCTGTAATGATGTAATCAGGACTATGGAAGGCAGGGAACCTCTCGACGCGTACTCCCGCATAGTGGCGGGCGTGGCCGAGCAGCTCACGCCGAAGGTGGCGAGCCTGCGGGTGCCACGCCGCGGGTCGGCGGAAGGCCTCGGCTCGGGGGTCGTATTCACCTCGGACGGGTTCCTCCTTACGAACGCGCACGTCGTGGGCCAGGCCACCGGAGGGACTGCGGCGTTCTGGGACGGGACCTCCGTGCCGTTCCGTGTGGTGGGCGCCGACCCGCTGTCTGACCTGGCGGTGTTGCGGGCGAGCGGCGACACGCCCGCGCCCGCTGAGCTTGGCGAGGCCGATGACCTTGTTGTCGGGCAGCTCGTCGTCGCCGTCGGCAACCCGCTTGGGCTGGCAGGCTCGGTGACCGCGGGCGTGGTCAGCGCTCTCGGCCGGTCGCTGCCGGCCGGCCAGCACGGGCTGATCGAGGACGTCATCCAGACCGACGCGGCGCTCAACCCCGGAAACTCTGGCGGCGCGCTCGCCGACGCCCGGGCCCGGGTCGTCGGGATTAACACCGCCGTGGCCGGAGTCGGGCTCGGGCTCGCCGTCCCTGTCAACGCGACGACCCGGCGGATCGTGTCGGCGCTGATGCGCGAGGGGCGGGTACGGCGCGCCTACCTCGGGCTCGTGGTAGCGCCGGCACCGGTCGCCCCTGCGTGGCGCCCGCGCCTCGGCGGTCGCGCCACCGGCCTGCGGGTCGCGTCAGTGGTGACCGGTGGGCCTGCCGACAGGGCAGGCCTGCGCGCCGGGGACTTGCTGCTGACCGCGGGCGGGCAGGCGGTCGCGACCGCGCAGGACCTGCAGCGGCTGATGTTCGCCGAGTCGATCGGGCGGCCGATGGCAATCACGGTCATGCGGAACGGAGCGCTGGTCGACGTTATAGCCGAGCCTGCGGAACTCGTCGCCGCTTAGCCCGGCTCGCGGCAGGCCCGATCGAGGAACCGGTCGACATCCCGCCTGCTGGCCAGGCGGACGAAACGCAAGTGGGAGTTGGCCGGGTCGCTCGCCGCAGCGCCGTACGTCGAACGGTACTCGGCGTGCTTATGCCACGCCCACGAGATGACCGACTGCTCGGGATCCCAGCTGAGGAGGTTCCGCCAGGTCTCGTGGTTGCCGTTCCACAGTTCCTGGCGTCCGGTCACCCGCCGCAGCGTCCGCCAGGTGATCTGCCTCATCACGGTGGCTTTCGGCAGGTCGAGCCAGACCACGGTGTCCGCGCGTGCCCAGACGAGCGCCTGGACCGTGTTGTAGTTGCCGTCGATCACCCAGCCGTCCGTGGCCGCTTTCGCTGCGACGACCCGCCGGAATTCCTCCGCGGGCAACGGCTCCCAGCCCGGCTGGTGGTTGACGCCGTCCAGTTCAACATGCGGCACCCCCAGGATGGCGGCTAGCTGGCGGCCTAGCCTTGACTTCCCGGAGCCGGAGGTACCGACCACTGACACCCGCCGCACGATTGGGGAACCTAACACCGACCTGCGCAGCGAGGCCACGCGTTTTCCCGGCCCGTCCGCCCGTCCGCCCCGTCCGCCCGCTCACCCGTCTGCCCGGCCGCGCGCCCGTCCGTCCTCGGGCCTGTCCAGGCGCTCGGCCCCGCAAGGGTCGCCCGGCAAGTGCGGGCGGACATGATGCCGCATCCGCTCCGAGATCGCAAGTCGCTGTCCACAGGCCGTGGACAAATCGGACAGGTTATCCACAGGACAGGGATGGCTCTTACCTGGGCGTTGGGCGTTCGCGCACCGTGAAAGTGCACACCGGCCAGCGGATGCCGGACACGCGGGATCGCGGCGGAGCAAATACTCATCCAAGGTAGGCAAGGGAGAACGGCGATGAGCCAGACCAACTACATCGTGCTGTCGGGCTATGTGACGACGGAGCCGAAGCTCGGGTTCACCAAGGTGACGAGGACGCCGATCACTCGCATCAGGGTTGGCTCGACGCCGCGCAGGCTGGACCGCGCGACGGGGGAGTGGCGCGACGGCGAAACCTCGTACTTCAACGTGACCTGCTGGCGCAAGCTTGCCGAGAACGTCACGGGTTCCCTGCGCAAGGGGGACATGGTTCTCGTCCGCGGCAAGTTCCGCACCAGGACGTGGGTGGACGACCAGCAGCGCACCAGGGTCGAGATCGACATCGAGGCCGATTCCGTGGGGCACGACATGTCGTTCGGCTGGTCGCGCTTCAACCGGGGTGTGCACGTCCCGGCCCCCGCGGTTCAAGGTGTCGCGGACGGAGAGGCGATCCGCAAGCGGATGGCACCGGATGGCGACCTAGACGACGACTTCCCCGAGGGCATGGACGAATACGGCAACCTGCCCGGCGACGACGGGTACGACAGCGGTCCTGAGGCAGGACTGGCGCTGGACGCTCCCGACGACCCGCCCACACCGCAGGGCGCCCCGCGGTACGCCGACGAGGGTGAGTCCCCCGACGACGACCGTGCCTTCGCGGAGCTGACCAGGAACTTGAACCAGCCGGCCGAAGAACCGGCGGCCCTGTAGAGGGGCAGCACTCCGGACGAGCACTGCCGGGTGCCGCACGCAGCGGAATGTTACTTAAAGCGACTAATCCACTACGCGCGGCACCCAACTTGCGGGTTCTGCACACAGCGCGCACGTGATGCATCTATTGTGTTACCTAGAGTTACTTACGGCGCTGGCGGAAACGGACGTCGGGGAAGTCACGGCAGCGACAGGCGGAGGCATGTCAGCAGTCCAGGACGTTATACGGGAGCGACAGCGGGGGATTCGCCGGTTCGTCCGGTGGCCGTGGTACTGGCCGCTGCTGACGCTGCCGATGCCGCTGCTTGGCTACGTTCTGTCGGTGCTCCTCGCCTACCTCGCCCTGGCAGGCTGGGAGCTCGGGAGGACGCCGCTGCGCGCGGGGGACATCCTGCTTTTCGGGGCGCTGATGGCCTGCGGAGCGGTCTGCATCGAGGCGACCAGGCGGCTTGGCCAGCCAGCCGGAGTTTCCAGGGACCTGCTATCCGCGTGGTGGCTGCTGGTGGCGCTGCTGCTGCCGCCGTTCTACGCGCTGGCCGCGCCGGCGATCCTCGGCGTCCTGCTCTTCGTGCGGGTGGGCCGCACTCCCGTCTACCGGCGGGTGTTCAGCTCGGCGGCGCTCGGCCTGGCCGGGGCCTGCACCTCGATCCTGTTCCGGTGGCTCACCCCCGTTACGCAGCAAGGCGAGGCGAGCCGCTGGCTGACCTACTCGCCGCCGCAGACGTGGTTCGTGCGGCCGCAGCAGGCGGCGGTCGCGGTGGGGTGCGCCGTGGTGTTCGCCGTGGTCAACACCTGCCTCGTCGCCGTCGCCGCATGGCTCGCTCAGCCCAGCGCGAAGCTGGCCGACATGCTGTGGGACCGCGAGCGCATGCTGCTCGACCTGACCGAGACCTGCGTAGGCATCCTGGTCACGATCACGTGCGCGCTCAGCCCGCTGCTGCTGTGCGTCGCTCTGCCGCCCGTGGTCCTGCTGCAGCGCAACCTCATCCACCAGCAGCTCAAGGTGGCGGCGCGGACGGACGCGAAGACCGGCCTGCTGAACGCGATCGCGTGGCAGCGGGAGGCAGACGCGGAGGTCGCGCGCGCGCAGCGCGCGGGCGAGCCGGTCGCGGTGCTGCTCGCCGACGTCGACCACTTCAAGCTGGTCAACGACACGCATGGCCACCTCACCGGGGACGACGTGCTGCGGGCGCTGGCCGACGAACTCCGTCGGCAGGTCCGTGAGTCGGACCTGGTCGGCCGGTTCGGCGGTGAGGAGTTCGTGATCGTGCTCCCCAGGACCCAGGCCGAAGAAGCATGCCGCATCGCCGAACGACTCCGCCGCAGCGCGGCCCAGGTGCAGGTCCTGGTAACCGGCCGGGCCGTGGGCGTCACGATCTCGATCGGCGTGGCGGTGCTCGGCTGTCACGGGCGTGACCTGTTCGAATTGCTGGCGGCCGCGGACCTCGCCCTGTACCGGGCCAAGAACACAGGGCGGGACCGGGTATGCCTGTACGCCCCGGCCGGCGCCGGCGCCGACCCCGACGTCGGCGCCAACGCCGCCAACCCCGACACCGACGCCAACGTCAAGGTCAACGTCAACGCCAACGCCAGCCTCGCCGCCAACGCCGACACCGCGCCCGACACGAGCCACTGACCTGAACCCAATAGGCTTGAAGACATGCCGGAATTCATTTACAGCCTGCGCGCCGTCCGCAAGGCGCACGGCGACAAGGTCATCCTCGACGACGTCACGCTGAGCTTCCTGCCAGGGGCGAAAATCGGTGTCGTCGGCCCGAACGGCACCGGCAAATCCACTCTGCTCAGGATCATGGCCGGGGTCGAGCCCGTGTCCAACGGCGAGGCGCGGCTGATGCCCGGGTACACCGTCGGGCTGCTCGACCAGGAGCCGCAGCTCGACGAGACCAAGACCGTACTCGGCAACGTCGAAGAAGGCGTCGCCGAGACGAAGAAGCTGCTGGACGAGTACAACGCGATCGCCGAGAAGATGGCGACCGACTACTCCGACGAGCTGCTCGAGCAGATGGGCAAGCTGCAGGAGCAGCTCGACCACAAGGACGCCTGGGATCTGGAGAGCCAGCTCGAGCAGGCGATGGACGCGCTGCGCTGCCCGCCCCCTGACGCGGAGGTGAAAAGCCTCTCCGGCGGAGAGAAACGGCGCGTCGCCCTCTGCAAGCTCCTGCTGCAGCAGCCTGACCTGCTGCTGCTCGACGAGCCGACCAACCACCTGGACGCCGAGAGCGTGCTCTGGCTGGAGCAGCACCTGGAGAAGTACCCCGGCACGGTCGTCGCGGTCACGCACGACCGGTACTTCCTGGACAACGTGGCTCAGTGGATCCTCGAACTCGACCGCGGCCACGCCTACCCCTACGAGGGCAACTACTCGACCTACCTGGAGACGAAGGCCGCCCGCATCAAGGTCGAGGGCGCCAAGGACGCCAAGCGCCGCAAGCGCCTGGACGACGAGCTGGAGTGGGTGCGGTCCAGCCCCCGCGCCCGCCAGGCGAAGAGCCGCGCCAGGCTGCAGCGATACGAGGAGATGGCCAGCGAGGCGGACAAGAACCGCAAGCTGGACTTCGAGGAGATCCAGATCCCGCCGGGTCCCCGGCTGGGCAACCTGGTGGTCGAGGTCAGCCACCTGTACAAGGGTTTCGGCGACCGGATGCTGTTCGAGGACCTGAGCTTCAGCCTCCCGCGCAACGGCATCGTCGGTGTCCTCGGCCCGAACGGCGTCGGCAAGACCACGCTGTTCAAGATGATCATCGGCGAGGAACAGCCCGACGCCGGCACGATCAGGGTCGGCGACACCGTGCAGATCTCCTACGTCGACCAGGAGCGCGCGCGCATCGACCCGGACAAGAACGTCTGGGCGGTCATCTCAGACGGCGAGACGTTCATCCACGTCGGCAACGTGGAGATCCCCAGCCGCGCCTACGTGGCGG
>JASHXJ010000210.1 GCA_030043595.1 Trebonia sp. | reverse complement strand
TGCTGAACACCGGCATGTACGCCATCATCCGGTTCCTCGCGATCGCGCACGCCCGCCTGGGCGGCACGTACCCGCGCGCGGTCCTGCTGTCGTTCGGGTTCGCCTCCATCGTCATCGGCGCGCTGTTCATGGTGCGCAAGGGCAACTTCAAGCGGCTATTCGCCTACTCCAGCGTCGAGCACATGGGGATCATCGCGGTCGCGCTCGGATTCGGCGGGATCCTCGGGCTGTACGGGGCGCTGCTGCAGGTCCTCAACCACGCCCTGGCCAAGGCGGTGCTGTTCCTGTCCAGCGGTGACGTGTCGCTCCGCTACAGGACCCGTGAGGCGCCCCAGGTGAGCGGCCTGCTCGCGGCGGTGCCCGTGACCGGGGGAGCGCTGCTGCTCGCCTCGTTCGCGGTGCTCGGCTCGCCGCCGTTCGGCGTGTTCCTCGCCGAGCTCACGATCGTGCGGGCCGGCTTCGCCGCCGGCAGCCCGGTGTACCCGCTGCTGCTGCTGGCGCTGCTCGGCGTGGCGTTCTTCGCGTTCGCCCGCACGATCACCGCGATGGTGACCGGCGGCCCGCCGCAGCCGCTGCCGGCCAGCCCCTACCGGGACAGGACATCGGTCGCGGTGACCGCCGCGCCGCTGATCCTGGGCCTGGCGGCGCTGCTCGTGCTCGGGCTGTGGATTCCCGCCGGGCTGGACACGGTCCTTCGGCACTCGGCGGCGGTGATCGGATGACAGCCGTCGAGCCGCGGGCCGTCCCCGGCGAGGTGACCACGTTCCAGGTGGCTTCCCCGGACCTGGAAGCCGTGGTGCGCGACCTGGCGAACCTGCGCCTCGCCGATATGTTCGCCGCCAACGGCGACACGACGACCCTGCGCATGGTCTGGGCCAACGACGGCGAGGCACCCGGGTACGTCATCACCGAGACACCCATCGACGACGGCGAGTACCCGGCGCTGTCCGGCATCGCCCCCGCGGCCTTCGTCGAGGAATGCGAGATCTACGAGCAGTTCGGCATCCGCCCGGTCGGCGACAAGCCGCTGAACCGGATGATGCTGCCGCCACGCGACGCCCTGCCGCCTGACGCGGCGCTGCCCACCCTTGGCCGCCAGCCGGCCGCCGAGCCGCAGGAGGTCCGCGCCCCGCACACGGTCGGCGGGCACGCGTTCGAGTTCCCGTTCGGCCCGGTCCGCCAGGCCGGCACGGAATCCCTCTACTACGGCCTGGTCACCAGCGGCGAGGAAGTCGTCGACCTGTACCTGTTCACCTGGCACAAGCACCGCGGGCTCGAGTGGCGCCTGCAGGGCAGGACCCCGCGCGAGGCCCTGTTCCACGTCGAGCGGGCCGAAGGCCTGTCCGCCGTCGCCCTCGGCTGGGCCTTCGCCGCCGCCGCCGAGGCCGCCACGGGGACCCGGCCTCCCGCCGAGGCCGAACGCACCCGCGCCGTCGCCCTCGAGCTCGAGCGCCTGTACAACCACGCGGCCGCCATGGCGGCGCTGTGCCAGTCGACCGGGCTGACCGTCGGCCAGTCCGCCGCCGAGATCGCCCTCGAGCGGATGCTCCGGCTGAACGCGCAGGCGCTGGGGCACCGCTACCTGTTCGGCGTCGTCGGCGTCGGCGGCGTCGGCCGCGCGCCCGACGCGGACGTGATCCGCCGCGAGCTGCCGGGCGCCTACGGCGAGTTCAGGCGTGCCGCCGACGCGCTGCTTGACACCAACTCGTTCGTCGACCGGCTGGAGGCGACCGGCATCGTCACCACGGACCAGGCCCGTGCCCTCGGCCTGGTCGGCCCGGTGGCCAGGGCCAGCGGGCTCGCAGCCGACGCGCGGACAGTGCCAGGCGGCCCCTACGACGGGCACCCGCCCGCCATCCCCGCGCGGACGGCAGGCGACGTGCTCGCCCGCTTCGCCGTCATGCTCGCCGAGGCCGCCGAATCCGTCCGCCTCATCGGCGAGTTCCTCGGCGCGGGCGCCGCCGCCGGCGTCACCGAGCTCCCCGAAACAGCCGGCGCCGGGCTTGGCTGGGCCGAGTCGCCGCGCGGGGAGGCGCTCGCCTGGCTGGCGCTCGACAGCGAGGGCCGGATCACCCGCGCGCGGCTGCGCCCGGGGTCGGCGCGGAACTGGCGCGGCTTCGACGACGCCTGCCGCTCGCAGAACGTGTTCACCGACATCCCGATCATCGAGGCCAGCTTCTGGCTGACCGCCGCCGGAATGGCCCGCTGAAGGCGCCGGGGGGAGGCAGAGATGACGCTGTGGTTCATCCGCGGACTGCGCCGCGGCGTGGTCACCACCCGCTACCCGGCGCGGCCGGACGGCTCGGCCCGGTTCCTGCCGGCCCCGCCGGCCTTCCGGCCGGAGGCGCTGACCCGGCAGACCGCCGACCGGCTGGCCGGCATCTGCCCGAGCGGGGCGCTGCGCCGCGACGGCGCCGTGCTGGTCTACGACGTCGGGGCGTGCACGGCGTGCGGCAGATGCGCCGCCGAGGCGCCCGCCGCCGTCACCGCGAGCGGTGAGTTCGAGCTAGCCACCACGGACCGTTCCGTATTGATCAAGAAAATCCCGATCCGGGGGGAGGCTCCGTGACGGCCGAAGCGGTGCGGGCGGATGAACTGCGGGAGACCATCGCGCGGCAGTTCGGCCGCAGCCTGCACATCCGCACCCTGGACACCGGGTCATGCGCCGTGTGCGAGCAGGAGATCCGGCTGCTGGCCGCGCCGCACTACGACCTGACCCGGCTCGGGTTCTTCTTCACCCCCGCGCCCAGGCACGCCGACCTGCTGCTGGTCACCGGCCCGATGATCCGCGCCTTCGAGGTCGCCGCCCGCAAGACCTACGACGCGATGCCCGGCCCCAAGGTGGTCGTCGCGACCGGCGCGTGCGCGCTCGGCGGCGTGTACCCGGCCGACCCGTTCACGCACGGCACCGTCGGCGCGGTGCTGCCGGTGGACGTGTGGATCCCCGGCTGCCCGCCCAGCCCGCTGGCCCTGCTGCACGGCCTGGGGGTGGCGGTGGGCCGGCTCGCGGAAAAGGTGCGGGACCGCTCGTTCACCGCCGCCGATTATCCCGAACGGACCCGTGGTGACTCATGACGCCGCTCGACTTCCTCTACGCGGCGGGCGCCGCCTGGCTCGCCGCCGGTCTCGCCGGCCTGCTGTCCGCTCGCACTCAGGCCGGCCTGCGTGCCTGCTGCGCGCTGTCGGCGCTCGGCGGCGCCGCCGCGGCGGCCGGGGGCGGCTGGTCGCTGCTGTACGGCAACACGGCCGTGGTCTCCCCGGGCGGCGCGACCGTCACCGGCGGGCCGCTGCAGCTGCAGGCGACCAGCCTGGCCGGTGTCTTCGTGGCGCTGCTCGGCGTCGTCGCGGTGGCGATCGCACTGTACGCGCCCCGCTATCACTCGGCCGCACCGGCCACGGCGCTGTACCTGGCCGCTTACAACCTGGCGCTGCTGGCCTGCCTGGCCGTGCTGGCGGCGGGCGGCATGGTCACCTTCCTGGTCGCCTGGGAGACGATGAGCCTGGCCTGCTACCTGGTCATCCTCCGCCATCCGCGCTCCGATACCAGCGCGCGCGGCGCCTTCTGGTTCCTGGCGCTGTCCGAGGCGGGCTTCCTGCTCGTGGTGGCCGCGTTCGTGATCTTGTCGGCGAAGACCGGGTCGACGTCGCTGGCTTCGATCGCCGCCCATGCCTCGGCCGTGCCGGGCGGCTGGCGGGCCGCCGCGTTCCTGCTGGCGCTGCTCGGGTTCGGGTTCAAGGCCGGCCTGGTCCCGCTGCACGTCTGGCTGCCCGAGGCGCACCCGGTCGCCCCGGCGGACGGGTCGGCGTTCCTGTCCGGCGTGGTCGTCAAGCTCGGCGCGTACGGGATCGCGCTGTTCGCGTTCCGGCTGGCGCCGCCCGCGGGAGCGTGGCCGGGCCTGGTCACGATGGGCGGCGGCGCGGCGACCGCGGCGATCGGCATCCTGTACGCGATGGCCGAACGCGACATCAAGCGGTTCCTCGCCTACTCCACGATCGAGAACACCGGGATCATCGTGACCGCGTTCGGCGCCGCCATGATCTTCCGCTCCTACGGGCAGCTGGACCTGTGGGCGTTCCTGCTGATCGCCGGCGTGTACCACGTGGCCAATCACGGCTGCTACAAGACGCTGCTGTTCCTCGAGGCCGGCGTGACCGAGCACGCGGCAGGCACCCGGGACATGGACAGGCTCGGCGGGCTGGTTCACCGCCTGCCGCGTTCGGCGGTGATCGCTTTCGTCGGGACGCTGGGCATCGCCGCGCTGCCGCCGCTGAACGGGTTTGTCAGCGAGTGGCTGATCTTCCAGGGCCTGTTCCAGGGGTTCCGCACCGGCAGCCACCTGACCGGCATCCTCATCGTGCTCGCCGCGGGGACGCTGGGGCTTACCGGCGGGCTGGCGATCTACGCGTTCGTCCGCGGGTTCGGCATCCCCTACCTCGGCATGCCGCGGACCCGGCCGGCGGCCGCCGCCACCGAGAAGGGCCAGCCGGTCGCCGGGCCGGGACTGCTGGCGGTCGCGTGCGTCGCGCTGGCCGTCGGCGCGCCGGTCATGCTCTTCGCGCTGTCCCGGATGGCGCGCACCGTCACCGGGGTCGCGCTCGGCCCGCTGCTGCTGCCCGGCAAGCTGACCGTGCTGCCCGCGCACGCGGACTTCTCCGCGTTCTCGCCGACCTACCTGACCGTGTTCCTGGTGTGCGCGCTGGCCGTCCCCGTCCTGATTTACCTCGCGGGCCGGCCGCGCGCCAGGTCCGTGACCGTGCCGGTGTGGGACGGCGGCATCGTGTCCTTCCGGCCGCGGATGCAGTACTCGGCGATGACGTTCTCCGCGCCCACCCGGGTCACGTTCGACGCCCTGTACCGGCCGTCGGTGTCGGTCTCCCGTGCCGCGGACGACGACCCGGCCGGGCGCTCCGGCCCGGTGCACTACGAGGCGCGGGTGACGCCCGTGTTCGAGCGGTACCTGTACCGGCCTTTCGTCCGGACGCTGGAATGGCTGGCGGACCTGGTCCGCCCGGTGCAGTCCGGCGACGTCAACCTGTACCTGCTCTACGTGTTCCTTGTCATCCTGCTCGCCTACCTGCTCGGCGCGGTCTGACATGGCAGGCTCCGCCGGACCCGCTGGTCCCGCTGGTCCCGACGCCGTCCCGGCCGGCCCCGATGCCGTCACCTGGCTGATGCTCGCCTACCGGCTGCCGCCCAAGACGGGGGCGCTGAAAGCGGTGATCCGCCGCAGGCTCGGCGCGGTCGGGGCCGTCTACCTGTCGCAGGCCTGCGCGGTGGTCCCGTCATCGGGTCCGGCCGAACGGGTGCTGCGGCGCACGCGGGTGATGATCAGCGACGCCGGCGGTTCCGCCGTCGTGGTGCGGGCACAGGCGCTGGCCGGCGAACCGGAGCTGACCGCGGCCGTCAACGCCGCCCGCGACCGTGAGTACGACGACATCATCGCCGGCTGCGCCGACGGCGTGCAGGCGCTTTCCGGCATGGCGCGGGCCTGCGACTTCGGCTACGAGCAGCTGTGGGAGAAGGAGTCCAGGCTGGAGCGGCTGACCGGTCGCTACCACGCGCTTCGCGACAGGGACCAGCTCGGCGCCGGGCAGGCCGGGCCGGCTGTCCTGGCCCTGGCCAGGTATCACTCGGCCCTGCACGAGTACGCCACGTCCGTCTACGCGACCGACAGCGCCTGACGACCCGGGCCAGGTCAGGGCTCCGGGCATCTAGTACTATGTCGACCGGTAAAGCCTAGATAAGGGTTTGATGCGATGAGCGACGACCTCTGGCACCGGCCGCTGACCCAGGTCCGCGCCGGCGAACTGCTCGGCGACACCGGCCAGACCTCGGGGATGACCCGGTGGGAGGCGATCTCCGGGAAGAGCACGGGGGCGGAGAAGCTCTGGATGGGGCAGACGCACGTAGCGGCGGGCGCCAGGTCCGGCGACCACCACCACGGCGAGGCGGAAACCGCGATCTTCGTGCTGTCAGGCACCCCGGCGTTCGTGTTCGCCGACGGGGATCGCGAGGTCCGGCTGCAGACCAAGCCGGGAGACTACATCTTCGTCCCCCCGTACGTGCCGCACCGGGAGGAGAACCCGGGCGCGGTCGAGGCCGTGGTCGTCATCGCGCGCAGCAGCCAGCAGGGCATCGTGGTCAACCTGGAAAGCCTCTGGCCTGACACCCCGCCGGGCCCGGCCAGCTGACCGCCCGGCGGCGCATGGCCGGGCGAGGACAAACGCCGCGCCGTTCCGCGGCGCTCTCACGGCTGAGTGTCCCGTTCACCCGCCTGCGCGCTGCGGCTGCCAGCCGAGCGCCGGCGCCACCTGGGTGGCGAGCAGCTCGAGGGCGGCGATGGCCTCGTCAAGCGGCGGTGCCGCCGGGCTGAACTGGAAGATCAGGTCCGTCGCCAGCGGCAGCACGCGGTCGGAGGCCAGCCGCTCGGCGACCTCCTCGGGGCTGCCGTAGGAGATGTGCAGCCGCTCGAAGCACTCCTCGGCCTTCATGCCGCCGGGGAACAGGCCAGCCTTGATCATCCGCTCGGCCATCCGCATGACGGGCGCCGCGATAGCGGCCTGCGCCGTCCGCCTGTCCGCGGCCGGGAAGACGCCGCGCGACAGCCCGATCCGGACCTCGCCGGCCGGCGACTGACCGGTGGCCGCCTGACCGGTGGCCGCCTGACCCGCCGCCGCCCGACGGGCCGCCAGGTAGGCTTCGGCCCACGGCGCCTGGACGGCGTCGGTGCGTTCGGTACTGCTGAAAACGGCCCGGTTCAGCAGCAGCCGCGAGCCGGCGGCGCCCACGTAGCTCGCACCGTCCTGGCTGAACGCGGCCTGCCAGACCCGTTCGGCCAGTGCGGGCGATGTCGGCTGCAGCCGCAGTTCCGCGCCGTCGATCGGCCTTCCCGCCAGTGCCGCGGTGAGAACCCTGAGCGCCGCGGAGTTGTCCTCCCGCCGGCTGGCGAAGTTCCTGCCGAAGGCGGCGAACGCGTCCGGGCCGCCGCCGCTGCCGACTCCCAGCTCCACCCGGCCGCCGCTGAGCGCGTCGAGCACCGCGGCGTCCTCGGCAACCCGGAGCGGATCTTCCAGCGGCAGCGTCACCACGGCCGTGCCAAGCCGGATCCGGCTGGTCCGCTCCGCGACCGCGGCCAGGAACGGGAACGGGGAAGGCAGCCCGCCCGCCGAGGCGTCGAAATGATGCTGGGCGACCCAGACGGAGTCAAAGCCCAGCTGCTCGGCGGCGACGAAGAGCTCTACGTAGTCGCGGTAGAGCCGCCGCGGGTCAGGGGTTCCGTGTAGGTGGGACAGGAAGCCGAGGCGGAAGGGTGCGGGCATGGCGGTCCTTTCTGCGGTACTGGGCGATCGCCGGCGGGTGCTCGTTATGGCGTGAGGACGGTGAAGCCGTGGGTGCCGTCCCGCCGCAGCTGGTCCACCAGGCCGTACTCCCAGTCGAGGTAAGCCTGCATGACCGCAGGGTCGATGCTGGTGCCCTCGTACGGGCGGCGGTAGACGTCATCGGCGGGGGAGAGCATCTCGCCCTGACCGGGTTGCAGCGGCCGGCCTGACCTCGCCCAGCCCTCGGTGCCCCTGGCCAGGGCAGTCACCTCGGTCACCGACAGCGAGGGTGCCGCATTGAGGTCGGCGGCGGCCCAGGCCGCCAGGTAACCGTCCGAGCTGGTCAGCACGAGCCGTTCCGGCCAGCCGAGGCGGCCGTGCAGCTCAGGTCGCCCCAGGTCGGTGCGCAGCGCCCACGCCGCGCCGGGCACATGACCAGCCAGGAACAGCCGGCTGGTGTCCACGTCGACGAGGCGCGCCTCGCCCGTCCGCAGCCACTCTTCCACCAGCGCGGGTCCGGCCAGCGGCACCGGCGGCGGTGCTGGCCGGTCAGCTGCCGCGGAGCCGCGCGCG
>JASHXJ010000209.1 GCA_030043595.1 Trebonia sp. | reverse complement strand
CACCGTTCGTTCTGATGACCCGGACCAGATTTCCCTCGAGGACCTGCACGCCGTGACCCTGGCGCCGCCAGGCGATGTCCGCGCCGGCCATGAACAGCGCGCGCGCCCAGGACTCCGGCAGCCGGCATATCAGCGTCCAGCCGGCGCCGAACGCCAGGCCGGTCAGCCGCTCCCGCAGCACAGTCAGCACGCTCCCTCAGCCTTTCTCGCTGTCCGCGGCGGTGTCCGCGGTGGTCCGCGCCGTGGTCCGCGCGGTTGTTTCCGCGCCGGTCTCAACAGTGGTTTCCGCGGTGGTCTCCGCGGTGGTCGTTGCGGTGGTCGTTGCGTCCAGGTATACCGCGCGCATCCGCTGGCACAGGGTGAACAGGCTCCCCGCCGCGAGCGCCCACAGCCCGATGGGCAGCACGTACGGCACGCCAAGCCCGGAGAGCCCGATCGAGGTCAGGCCGATGAGCAGCCGCTCCGGCCGCTCGATGAGCCCGACATCGCACTTGAGGCCCAGGCTCTGAGCCCGGGCCTTGACGTACGACACCAGGAACCCGCACACCAGGCAGAACAGCGACAGCACCGCGAGCAGGTGGTCGGCCGGATTTCGGATGAACCAGATCGTGATGCCGCCGAAAACCCCGGCGTCGCCCACCCGGTCCATCGTCGAGTCGAGGAACGCGCCCCATCGGCCGCTGTCGCCCTTGCGCCGCGCGAGCATGCCGTCGAGCATGTCGGTGAAGACGAAGACCGTGGCGACCGCCGCGCCCGGGAACAGCTCACCGATCGGGAACAGCGCGAGCGCGCTGGCGGAAACACCGACCGTGCCGGCCACCGTGATCATGTTCGGCGTCACGGGCGTGCGAGCGAGCGCCTGGACCACCGGGTTGAACAGGCGCGCGAAGCCGGGGCGGAGGAAGTTCAGCATGGCCGTCAAGATCTTACTTGTCACGAACCGCGCCTTCTCACCGGTCGCCTTACCGGTCGCGCCCGTCACTCGCTGGCCACCTCGCGGATTCTCGCCGTGGGGCTTGTGGTAACGCGCCCGTCGGGTTCAGGCTTTGAAGACGGCAGCTCATCGAGCGCAAGGAGGCGGCGGGAGTGACGGATACTACGGGCGCAGGAAGCGCAGCCGGCCAGGCCAGCGGCAGGGTACAAGCGGCCGGCCAGCCGGGAAACGTGCGGAACGTCGTGCTGGTCGGCCATTCGGGCAGCGGGAAGACGACGCTCGTCGAGGCCCTCCTGGGATACACGGGAACGATCCAGCGTTCAGGCCGGATCGAGGAAGGCACGACGGTCAGCGACTTCGACGAGGTGGAGATCCGGCAGCAGCGGTCGGTCAACCTCACCGTCGCGCCCATCTCGGTGGGCGGGGTCACGGTAAACCTGCTCGACACCCCGGGCTACGCCGACTTCATCGGCGACCTGCGGGCGGGGCTGCGGGCGGCCGACTCGGCGCTGTTCGTCGTCTCGGCGACCGACGGCGTGGACGGGGTCACCCAGATGCTCTGGGACGAGTGCGCGGGCGTCGGGATGCCGCGCGCGGTCGTCATCACCAAGATCGATCACCAGCGGGCGGACTTCGCGGCGGCGCTGGACGCGTGCCGTGCGGCGTTCGGCGACGCGGTCGCGCCGCTGTACCTGCCGGTGCCCGGCTCGTCGGGGTCAGGCGCCAGCGGGCTGATCGGGCTGCTGTCCCAGAAGCTGTATGACTACTCAGGCGGTTCCCGCGTCGCGGGGTCGCCGTCCGACGCCGACGCCTCGCGCATGGAGGAACTGCGCGGCGAGCTGATCGAGGGCATCATCACGGAAAGCGAAGACGAGACTCTCATGGACAGGTACCTGTCCGGTGAGGAGATCGACGCGGACATCCTGATCGAGGACCTGGAGAAGGCCGTGGCCCGCGGCAGCTTCTACCCGGTGCTCGCCGTCGCCTCGCCCAGCGGCATCGGCATGGCGGAGCTGATCGAGGTGATGACCCAGGCGTTCCCGTCACCGCTGGAGCACCCGCTGCCCTCGGTGACGACGCTGGACGGAAAGCCGGTTTCCGGGCTGTCCTGTGACCCGAACGGTCCGCTGCTCGCCGAGGTCGTCAAGACCACCTCCGACCCGTACGTCGGCCGGATCAGCCTGGTGCGGGTGTTCTCCGGCACGCTGCGCCCGGACTCGACCGTGCACGTCTCCGGGCACGGGCGGGTGCAGCGCGGGCACCCCGACCATGACAACGACGAGCGGGTCGGCGCCCTGACGTCTCCGCTGGGCAAGCAGCAGCGGCCGCTGGCGTCATGCTTCGCGGGCAATATCTGCGCCGTCGCCAAGCTCACGACCGCCGAGACCGGGGACACCCTGTCCGACAAGGACCGGCCGCTGCTGATGGAACCGTGGACGATGCCCGAGCCACTGCTGCCGGTCGCGATCGTCGCCAAGTCCAAGGCAGACGAGGACAAGCTGTCGGCCGCGCTGTCCAGGCTGGTCGCCGAGGATCCCACGATGCGCCTTGAGATGAACGCGGAAACCCGGCAGCTCGTGCTGTGGTGCATGGGCGAGGCGCACGCGGACGTGCTGCTCGACAGGCTGACGGCGCGGTACGGGGTGTCGGTGCACACCGTGGACCTGCGGGTGCCGCTGCGCGAGACCATCTCCACGTCGGCCCGCGGGCTCGGGCGGAACGTCAAGCAGACCGGCGGCCACGGCGAGTACGGGATCTGCCAGATCGAGGTCGAGCCGCTGCCGGCCGCCTCCGGCTTCGAGTTCGTCGACAAGATCGTCGGCGGCGTGGTGCCCCGCCAGTTCATCCCGTCGGTGGAGAAGGGCGTCCGCGCGCAGCTCGAGCAGGGCGTGCTCGCCGGCTACCCGATGACCGGCGTCCGCGTGACGCTGTTCGACGGGAAGGCGCATTCGGTCGACTCGTCGGACATGGCATTCCAGAAGGCCGGCCGCGCCGCGCTGAAGGACGCGGCGGAGAAGGCGTCGCCCATGCTGCTCGAGCCGGTCGACGAGGTGTCCATCCTGGTGCCGGACGACTACGTCGGCGCGGTCATGTCGGACTTGTCGGGCAGGCGCGGACGCGTCCTGGGCAGCGAGCCGGTGGGCATCGGCCGGACGCTGATCCGTGCCGAGGTTCCCGAGCTCGAGATCATCAGGTACCCCATCGACCTGCGCTCGGTCTCGCACGGAACCGGATCCTTCACGCGCGGGTACCTGCGGCACGAGCCGCTGCCCAGCCACCTGGCCGCCAAGGTCGCCGCCGACTCCCGTCCCGACTAGCGCGGGCCTCAGCCGCGGCGCGGCCGGGTCGCTCACGGGGCGGCCCGGCCGTGCCGCGTTCCGGCCAAAGGTCCCCCAACCGCAGGGGTGCCTGTGACGTCTGTAGTGGCGTAAGGAAACACCTTAATTCGGTCACCACGGCGAAACGGCTGGCCGTTTCCGGTGACCGGCGGCAACAAGGGAGCATCCCATGCGGTCAGCTCTGCGGGCGTCACGACTTGGCCTGACGCTCCTGTCTTGCGCACTATTGACAACCTTCGCGCTGTCCGGCTGCGGGTCCGTCCACTCGGGCGCGAGCAGCGGGACAAGCACCACCCCCGCACCATCCACGGGAACACCGACGTCAAGCGCTGCCAGTCCAACGCCGACGGCCACGGCTTCCGCGACTGCTCCTGCTGCGACCACTCCGGCGGGCGGTCCGGTGCCGACCGGGTTCCTGGCCACATCTGTCACATTCGTCTCCACGCAGGAGGCGTTCGTCCTCGGCACCGCGCCGTGCTCGAACGCGCCGTGCACGTCCATCCTGCGCACGCTTGACCGTGGTGCCAGCTGGGTCGGGCTGCCCGCGCCTGTTGTTCCGCTGGGCCGGTCATACTCGGCCACCGGGCCGGCCGTGTGGGGCATCCGCTTCGCCGATCCGGAGCACGGGTTCGTGTTCGGCAACGGGCTGTGGGAGACGACCGATGGCGGCGAGCACTGGAGCGCGGTCGCCAGCCCGCAGGGCACGATCCTCGACCTTGAGGTGATCGACGGCCAGGTCCTCGCGCTCACCGTGCCGTCCGGCGCGAGCGCCCAGGCCGGCACCTTGCTGCGGCGGTCGCTGTCCGGCGGCGCGTGGACGGTGGTCGCGCAGGTCACCGGTCCGCACACGATCGCGACCCAGGGTCCCGTGGCCGCGGTGCTCGACGGCAACAACGTCATCGTCACCGCCAACGGCGGGATCAGCACGACCACGCAGGCGCTCCCGTGCACCACGCCGGGCGTGGGGACGCCCGCGGCCGTCGCGGTGACCAGCCCGGACGGGCTGGCGCTGCTGTGCGCCGGCGGGGCGGCCATGGGGTCGGTGCAGAAGACGGTCTACGTCAGCAGCGACCTCGGGGCGCAGTGGGTGAAGGCCGGGGCGACGCCGCTTGGCGGCGACCCGATCGGCATCTCCGCCGCCAACCCTGACCAGCTCGTGGTCGCCGCGGCAAGCGGCGCGAGCGAGCTGTACTACTCCGCTAACGGCGGCGCGACCTGGAGCACCGCCTACTACGCCGGCGACGGCGGCGCGGGCTTCAACGACCTGGGCTTCACCACCACCAGCGACGGGGTGGTCGTGCACGGGCCGGCCTTCGGCAACGGCACCGGCAACGGCATGGGCCAGCTGCTGCTCAGCAGCGCCGGGGGCGCGACCTGGCAGGTGGTGAGCTTCTAGGCACCGCGCTGTCAGACCCCGCGCGGCTAGCCGCCCGGTCCCAGTCGCCGGGCGGCTAGTCGCCGGGCCAGGCGTCGGCGAGCAGCTTGCGGGTGTCGGCGAGCAGCTGGGGCAGCACCCGGGTGCGTCCGACCACCGGCATGAAGTTGGTGTCGCCACCCCAGCGCGGCACCACGTGCTGGTGCAGGTGCGCGGCGATCCCGGCGCCGGCGACCGAGCCGAGGTTCATCCCGATGTTGAAGCCGTGCGGTCCTGACGCCGCGCGCAGCGCGCGGATCGCACGGCTCGTGAAGTCGCCGAACTCGGCCGCTTCCGCCGCGGACAGCTCGGTGTAGTCGGCGAGGTGCCGGTACGGGCAGACCAGCACGTGGCCGCTGTTGTACGGGTACAGGTTGAGGATCGCGTAGACCAGCGAGCCGCGCGCGACGATCAGCGCTTCCTCGTCCGACAGCGTGGGCGCGACGCAGAACGGGCAGCCTTCGTCCGGCCCTGGGCCGGTCGGCTTTCCCGCCCCCTGGATGTAGGCCAGCCGGTGCGGCGTCCACAGCCGTCCGAACGCGTCGGGCACGCCCGTGCCCAGGTAGGCCTCAGTAGGCATGTCCGGATTCGGCCCAGGCGGCACGCTCATACCTGCCGATGCTATCGGTGCCGATGGGTTCCGGCGTCCCGGCGGTCGTTTGCCGGGCCGCCAGAATGTGGCTTTGAATAGCAGACTCGACCGCCCGGCGCGCCTAGGATCAAGGGGTACAGACCGCCCGACTGAGGGAACCAATGACCGAATCGGGGCAGCCGGAGCGAGGCTGTCAGCAATGACCGAACGGGACGAACAGCAGCGACTCGACAGCTGGGCCGTGCTGGGCATTCGCACCGATATCCCGCATCCGGCGCGCGTATACGACTACATGCTCGGCGGCAAGGACAACTTCGCCGCCGACCGGGAGATGGCGGAGGTCGGCCTCAGGCTCATGCCGGAGATGCGCGACTCCTCACGCGCCAACCGCGACTTCCTCGTGCGCGCCGTCCGGTTCCTGCGAGACGCGGGCATCCGTCAGTATCTCGACATCGGCACCGGGCTTCCCACCAGCCCGAACACGCATGAGGTCGCCCAGGAGGGCCACCCGGACGCCCGCGTCGTCTACGTCGACAACGACCCTGTGGTGTTCCTGCGCGCCGAGGCGCTCATGGCGGGCAGCGACAAGACCGCCGTGGTCAGGGCGGACCTGCGGGATGTCGATGAGGTTCTCGCCGAGGCCGCGAGCCTGCTGGACTTCACCAAGCCGGTGGGGCTGATGTTCGTGGCGGCCTTGCACTGCGTCGTGGACTCCGACGACCCGGCCGGAATCGCCGCCCGCTACCTTGCCGCGCTCGCACCGGGCAGTTACCTCGTTCTCTCCCATTCCACCGACGAGTTCGCCCCGGAACGGACGCACGCCGCGTCGCGGGCGGCGGCCGAACGCGGCGCCATCTGGATACCGCGCGGCAAGGACGCCATCGCGCGCATGTTCAACGGCAGGGAGCTTGTGGAGCCCGGGCTCGTGCTCGTCTCCCACTGGCGGCCGGAGGGAGGCGTCCCCGACGCCAACGCGGACCGCGCCTGGACCTACGGCGGGGTGGCGCGCGCCTGATCCGCTGCGTCGAGCAGGTCGTCGAGGATGCGGTCGATCGCGGTGACGACCATCGTGAGGTGTCCCGCGCCCGGCTCCAGGTGCACCCGGGCGCCGGGTATGTGCGCGGCGAGCCACTGGCCGTGCGCGAACGGGACCATGCGGTCCTGGTCGCCCTGCCAGATGGCGGCACGGCCGTCCAGCGCGTCCAGGCTGAACCCCCAGTCGGCGGTGAACGCCAGGTCGTCGTCCCGCCAGCCCGCGATCCCCTCGCGAACGGCCGCCCGGCAGCTCGCTGCGACCTCGGCCGCGAACTCGCCGGTGAGCACCCCCGCGTCCGCCCCGGAGATCAGCCCGCCGAGCGCCGCGGCGATCTGCTCCCCCGTGACCTCGCGCAACGACTCGGCCTGCTTCTCCACGTACGGGGTGAGCGCGGCCGCGCCCTGCAGCGCGAGGCCGAACTCGGTGACGTTCTCCGGTCCCATCCCGGCCAGGAAGTCCAGTCCGTCCACCCGGTACGGTGCCACTCCCGCCACGGACGCGGCGGCCAGGCACTGGCCGGGCAGCAGCGCCGCGCAGGCGAGCGAGTGCGGCCCGCCCCCTGACATGCCGATGGACACGAACGTGCCCGCGCCGAGCGCGTCAAGCACCGCGGCCACGTCGGCGGCGACGTCGCGGACCTGGCGGCCAGGCCGCGGCGTCGATCCCTCGTACCCGGGCCGGGCCGTCAGCACGTACCGCAGCCCGCGCTCTCGCGCGGCCACGGCGATCTCGGTGCCGACAACGAGGCCGCTCGGCGTCCCGCCGTGTACCACTAGCGGGAGCCCGTCTTCGGGACCCGTGGTCAGCACGTCTATTTCCCGGCCGTCTGGCAGGGCGATCAGCTGTCGCTCGATCCGCACTCGATCAGCCTAGGCCGCGGGCCCGGCTCACTGGCCGGGATTGGCGTAGACACGCTCCGGGTGCACGAACAGGGCGGTTCGCCGCTCGGCGAGCATCACCTGGTCGTAGGTGCCGAAGTCCTCGTGGGTGCCGCCCGCCGCCGTGAAGATCTCGCGCAGCAGGACCCGCAGGCGCTCGGCGTCGATGCCGGGCATCGGGTCTTCGGGGCCGGCGAGCTCGGTCCTGCCTTCGGCCGCGGCCCACTGCCAGCTCGCCCGCACGACGACGTTCGCGTACGGCCGTTCCCGCAGGTGGTCCAGCTTCCGCGTGCCGCCGCGGATTACCATGCCGACCACTGTCTCGCCGGTAACCGGGTGGGGCAGCACGCCGGCGTTCACCACCGACGACGCAATCGTCCCGTCCTTGCGCAGCGTGGACAGCACGACCAGCCCGTGGTCCCCCGCGATCAGCCGCCTGAAGTCCTCGATATCAGCCACGGTGATTACACTATCGCCGCAGCTACCTGCCAGGGCTAGCGATCATGAGGCCGGGGCTTGCCCTTGGCCGGCTTGCCCTTGGCGGGAGCGCCTGACTCATCGACCAGGCCGGCCCGGCGCAGGGCCTCGGCCATGGCACCGCTCGCCGGCGCGGGCGGACCGCCCCGGCGGTCGTTTCGCCACCGGGTGGAGTCGGGTGAGGCGGGGGAGGCGGGTGGGCTCGTTCGGGATGATGATGGGCGGGAACCACGGGCGGGCCTGCTAGCGCTTGCACCGGCCTCACCAGGGTCGTCCAGGCGCATGGTCAGCGAGATCCGCTGCCTGGGGACGTCGACGGACAGCACCTTGACCCGGATCACGTCGCCGGACTTGGCCACCGAGCGCGGGTCGGCGACGAAGCCATGCGACATCGCGGACACGTGGACCAGGCCATCCTGGTGGACGCCGACGTCGACGAACGCGCCGAACGCGGCGACGTTGGTCACCACGCCCTCGAGCACCATGCCGGGCTCAAGGTCCTCCAGGGTGTGCACGCCCTCGGCGAACGTGGCGGTCTGGAACTCCGGGCGCGGGTCGCGGCCCGGCTTCTCGAGCTCTTTGAGTATGTCGTTGACGGTCGGCAGGCCGAACGCCTCGTCGGTGAAGTCGGCCGGACTGAGGCCGCGCAGGACCTTCGTGTTGCCGATGAGGGCGGGCACGTCGGTGCCGGTCCTGGTCAGGATGCGGCGGACCACCGGGTAGGACTCGGGGTGCACGCCGGACGCGTCCAGCGGGTCGTCCCCGGCGCGGATGCGCAAGAACCCGGCGCACTGCTCGAACGCCTTGGGGCCGAGCCGGGGGACGTCCATCAGCTGCTGGCGGGTCCTGAACGGCCCGGCGGAGTCGCGGCGCGCGACGATCGCGCCGGCCAG
Source organism: Trebonia sp. (assembly GCA_030043595.1). Taxonomy (GTDB): domain Bacteria; phylum Actinomycetota; class Actinomycetes; order Streptosporangiales; family Streptosporangiaceae; genus Trebonia. Next base: position 3,432 of record JASHXJ010000209.1, on the reverse strand, counting down.
GCTGTCGGTGATGCCGGACACACGGGCCAGCAGCGGGCGCGAAGCGGTGTTCACGTCGACCCCGACGGCGTTCACCGCGTCCTCGACAACGGCGTCCAGGGATCGTTCCAGCTTGCCGCCGGCGACGTCGTGCTGGTACTGACCGACGCCGATGGACTTGGGGTCTATCTTGACGAGTTCGGCCAGGGGATCCTGCAGGCGCCGCGCGATGGAGACGGCGCCGCGGAGGGAAACGTCGAGGTCGGGCAGTTCGGCGCTGGCGTAGGCGCTGGCGGAGTAGACGCTGGCGCCCGCCTCGGACACCACGATCTTGGTCAGGTTCAGGTCGGGGCTGCGTGCCATCAGGTCGGCGGCTAGCTTGTCGGTCTCGCGGGACGCCGTGCCATTGCCGATCGCGATCAGCTCGACGCCGTGCTCTCTCGCCAGGTGGGCGAGGATGTGCAGCGACTCGTCCCACTTGTGCTGCGGGACGTGCGGGTAGATCGTGTGCGTCGCGGTGACCTTGCCCGTGCCGTCCACGACGGCGACCTTGACGCCGGTGCGGAAGCCGGGGTCGAGGCCCATCGTCGCGCGCTGGCCCGCCGGGGCGGCCAGCAGCAGGTCCTTGAGGTTGGCCGCGAACACGTCGACGGCCTCGGCTTCGGCCGCCTGCCACAGCCGCATGCGCAGGTCGATGCCCAGGTGCACGAGGACGCGGGTGCGCCACGCCAAGCGGACGGTGTCTTCGAGCCATTTGTCTGCGGGCCGGCCCTGGTTGCGGATGCCGAAGCGCTCGGCGATCGGCCTTTCGTAGCTCTCGCCCAGCTGGCCTGGGCTCGGCTGGCCTGGGCTCGGCTCGCCCGGGCTCGGCTGGCCCGGGCTCGGCTGGCCGGGCTGGTCGTTCGGGTCGAGGGTGAGGTCGAGGATCTCCTCCTTCTCGGCGCGGAACATCGCGAGCACGCGGTGTGCCTTGAGCCGGCCGAACGGCTCGGCGAAGTCGAAGTAGTCCGCGTACTTCCGACCCTCATCTTCCTTCCCCTCGCGGACGCGTGCCCGGAGCTGACCCTGGGACCACATCCGCTCGCGGAGCTGGCCGATCAGGTCGGCGTCCTCGCCGAAGCGCTCGATGAGGATCGCGCGGGCGCCGTCCAGGGCCGCGGCGACGTCAGGGACGTTCTCGCTGAGGTAGCCGGCTGCCTCGGTGGCCGGATCCTTGTCCGGTGCGCTGAGCAGCAGGTCGGCCAGCGGCTCAAGGCCGTTCTCGCGGGCGATCTGCGCCCTGGTCCGCCGCTTGGGCTTGTAAGGCAGGTAGAGGTCCTCAAGGCGCGCCTTGGTGTCGGCCGCGTCGATCTGCGCTCGCAGCTCGTCGGTGAGCTTGCCCTGGTCGGCGATGGAGGCGAGGATCGCTGCGCGGCGCTCCTCGAGCTCGCGCAGGTAGCGCAGCCGCTCTTCAAGCGTCCTCAGCTGGGCGTCGTCCAGCGTGCCGGTGGCCTCCTTGCGGTAGCGCGCGATGAACGGCACGGTGGCGCCGCCGTCGAGGAGGGCGACAGCGGCGGCGACCTGGCCGTCACGGACGCCGAGTTCGGCGGCGATCCGCTTGGTGACCTGGATCGCGGTCGCCGCCGGGGCGCCTTGGTCGCCCACGGCGCCGGGGTCCGCGGTGGTCTGGGTAGTCACGGTCTCGTGCGACCTTCCTGCCATGTGATGTGCTTCCCCGTGAGCCTAGTGGGCGCGGGGCGGGCATCCTTCATCCAGCCGGGTCAGGAGTCTGGCGCGGCCCCGTTGGGGTCCGGGCTGTTGGCTAGCCCCGGAGCCGGGGCATCGGGCCGGTCTGCAGGCGCGGCATCGGGCCGGTCGGCAGGCGCGGCATCGGGCCCGTGGCCGGGCCGAACCGCAGGATGGCACGCTCGCCGATCAGCTGGTAGCCGAGCCGCGCGGCCAGCCGCTCCGGCCTGCTCCTGTCAGTGATCAGCACCACATCGGTGGCCCCGTCCGTGAGCGCGGCGCGGCTGGCGGCGAGCATCGCCGCGGTCGCGTAGCCGCTGTGCCGGCTATCGGGCGGGGTGTACACCATGCTGATCCGAACCGTCTGTGCTACCGGCCTGGTCAGCGCGGTCATCGTGACCGGGCGCCCGTCGACCTCCCAGAACGCGGCACCGCCGTACCCGAGCAGGTCATCGGCCTGCGCCTCCGGCGCGCCGACGAGCTCCCCTGCCTCGGCCCCGAACGCCCCGAGCCAATCCACCAGGAGCGCCCGGTCGGCACCGGCCGCGACCCGGTACCGGCCCGTCGGTCCCACCTGCTCGGGGACGGTCCCGGTCAGCCGGTAGACCCGGCTGTTCCGGTGTACCCGGATGGCGACGCCGACTCGCTGGCTCCACGCCGCCGCGAACGCGTCCGCCGCCGCGGCCAGCGCGTCGACGCCGCATACGTTCCGGCCCGTCCGGGCCAGCTCTGCCGCCAGCCCGGCGGCCGTCTCCGGCGCCCGGGCCGCGATGAGCAGCGGAACGGACGGGTCGTGCAGGAACGCCCCGCGCGCTCCGGCGCCATCGGGTGGTTCCCACCAGCCGAACAGCGGGGCTTGCGCCGCCTGTGCCGTCCCGGCTTGGGCGGCTTGCGCGGCTTGCGCGGCCGTCGCCGCCTGGGCGGCCGTCGCGGCCTGAGCAGCCTGAGCGGCCGTCGCGGCCTGAGCAGCCTGAGCGGCCGTCGCGGCCTGAGCGGCCGACAGCAGCAGCGTGTTCTCTGCCGCCCTCGACCTGAGGTAGCCGCCCGCCGCCGCCAGGAACTGGTCGAGGTCGGGGGTCATGCACCAGCCCATGCGGTCATGCTTCCCGTCGTACGCTCATGCCGGGGCTACCAGGCCGTAATGCGCCGGCGTTTGCGGGGTCGTGTGGTCTCCGTTGATGCTGCAGCACGCTAAGGCCGTGGACTTGCTGAGCAGAACCGAAGATTCCCGGCGAGGCAACATAGCGCCTTCAAGTATCGGCAGACCACGACGGTAAACGCAAGGTTGCCAGGCAGGAGAAAGTTGCCCGGCTGGAGGTCACGGCCCGGCGAACGACAGCACCACCCGGTCCTCGACCTCCCGGTAGCCGATGCGCTGGTAGATGGAATTGCTCACCGGATTCGCCAGGTCCGTGAAGAGCACCACCTCGTCGGCACCCGCGGTGATCGCGGCCCGGCTCACCTCGGCGGTCGTGGCGCTGGCGTACCCGTGGCCGCGAAACTCCGGCGGCGTGTAGACGGGACCAACGCGGACCATTCCGGCGACCTGCCTGGTCAGGGCGGCGACGCAGACGGGCTTGCCCCGCGTTCTTTCCCACAGGGTGATCCCGTCATAGCTCAGCCTGTCCCGCACGACGGCCGCCTGCGCGGCCCCGCCGCCCGTGTCCTGCACCTCGACCGCGAACGCCGTGAACCAGTCGGTCAGCAGCGCGACGTCGCCGTCCCCCG
>JASHXJ010000208.1 GCA_030043595.1 Trebonia sp. | reverse complement strand
TTTTACGACAATGAGACAGGCAACGTAAGGCAGCTGAACCTGATGACAGGGAAGCTGACCACCTTCGCCTTCGGCGGGCAAGTGTCTCCCCTCGGGTACACGCTGCCGAGCGGCCAGAACATCCTTGCTCTCCAGAAGCACGGCTCGTCCTTCGCGCTGGCCAGGTACAGTCTGGCCGGCAAGCTCCTGAAGGTGCTCGTAGGCAGCAAGTGGGCCTCCTTCGGCGAGGTGTACGCGCCGGACGGGGCGACTCTCGCCGTCGCCGCCACCACCGGCGTCGAGCTGGTCAGCAACGCCGGCGCAGTGATCAGGCAGCTAGAAGTGCCGGGCACCGACCCGGGTGTCGGCTGCTCGCCGGAGCGCTGGTGGAACGCCGGCACCATCCTCGCGGCCTGCATCGCCACGTCGTCGAACAGCGAGCCCCGGCTCTGGCTGCTGCCGACCGACGGCGCCAAACCGACGGCGCTGACCCCGCAGCGCAAGGCGGGGCACGACCAGGGTGACTTCGACGCCTGGCGGCTGAGGTCGGGGCTGTACCTGCAGTCGGAGGGCACCTGCGGCGAGACCGAGATCAACAGGCAGGCGCCGAACGGCTCGGTCACGCCGGTCAACGTGCCCGGCACGCCCAATCTTGACAACGTGGTCCTGACTGCGGTCGGGCCGCGGCTGCTGATCGAGCCGGAAGGCGCCTGCCGCGCGACCTATGAGGGGCTGTTCTGGTACAACCCGGCCACTCACGCCGAGCAGTGGCTGTTCAGGTACTCACCCGCCGTAACCACGCCTGAAGTGATTCCGTTCAATAGCACGGAAAACGGGCCTGGCGTTGTTTACTAGTCCTTTGCCGTCGAGCGTTAGGCCAGCAGGGTCGCTCGCCCCGCGTCGGCCCACCGTCTACGACAGCTAGTGCCTGCTCAGCCGAGCAGTTCGAGCAGCCGCTGAGCTTGACGTTCCAGGGTGCCGGGTGGGTTGCGCGTACTGGAGGTGCTGCCCGGCCGGAGCATGATCAGCCAGAACAAGGCCGAAAGGCGCCGGAAATCGTGAACCCGGCTGGCCTCTGCGCGTGTCAGTCCGAACAGGGACAGGAACTCGTTTGCGTCCAGGCTGGCGTCGGACCAGGCTGAAATGTGCTCGGTCAGGATCGCGAGCTCGAAAGCGCGGTCGCTCGGGCCAGAGTCTTCGAAGTCAACGAGGCGCACTTGGCCGGCGTCCCAGAGGAAGTTGGCGAGGCACGGATCACCGTGGCCCAGGACAGTGCGATGACCTGCACTGCTGTGATGCTCAGCCGCGCTGCGGTCCAGCCAGGCGACGGCGGTCGCATATGCGCGCGCTACTACGGGATCTTTGCCCAGTACTGGGCCGGCGGCCACCATCCTGCGCACCTGGCCCGTGAAAGACACGGGATTTGGCGCCACCGCGGACGGGAACTGCCGCTCCTCAGACGGTACGGACCGCCAAAGCCGCTCCAGCCCGTCGACTAGCGCGCTGGCTTGGGCGGGCGTTATCGGTGCCGAGCCCAGTTCCACCCCTGGCAGCCAGGACATCGTGAGCGTCGGGCAGTCGCCGCTCAGATCGGCGCTGATTGGTACCGGGGCAAGCCCTGGGGCGAACGTGGCGAGCAGTGTCAACGCGGTCCACTCGCGGACAGGCTCGCCCCGGGACCAGGAGCGGAATCGCTTAGCTACGATCCTGCTGCACGGGTCGATGCGTACCTCGTGCGTGGTGCCCTTGCGGATCACGAGGACTTCTCCCAACGCGTGACTTCCCTGAGTAGATAAACATTCGCTGTGCCTTTTCCGGTAGACCTGGCGACCGGAAAAGGCACATCGGGAGGGTGGCCCGGGCCCTTACCGCGCGCATGCTCGGAGACGACGACCCAGCGCGGCCAGCTCCCGGGACTTGCCAGCGAATAAGTTCTGTATTAGAACTAATAATAGTTCTGTAGCAGATCTATCTGGCGAGGAGGCGCGACCGTGGTCATGCTGCTTCACGAGCCCGCGCGCCCGGCGGGTATCCGAAGGCACCGGCTGGCTCCCTGGTTCGCGGTCGGGACGGTGTGCTTTGGCGCCTTCATGGGACAGCTGGACGCGAGCGTCGTCACCGTTGCGTTTCCCGCGCTGCAGCGGCAGTTCCACGCCGGCCTCGCCGCGGTTCAGTGGGTGTCGCTCGGATACCTGCTGGCCCTCGTCGCGCTGCTGGTGCCCGCGGGCCGGTGGTCGGACAGGGCCGGCCGCAAGGTGTCCTACCTGTACGGGTTCGTGGTATTCGCCGGGGCGTCGGCGGCATGCGGGCTGGCTTCCGCGCTGTCCGTGCTGATCGGGCTGCGCCTCGTGCAGGCGGCTGGGGCGGCGATGCTGCAGGCGAACAGCGTGGCCCTAGTCGTCACGAGCGTACCCGGGCGGTCGCGGCGGGCGGCCCTCGGAGTCCAGGCGGCGGCACAGGCGGTCGGCCTGGCGGCGGGCCCGGTGACCGGGGGACTGCTGATCACGGCGGCCGGCTGGCGCTGGATCTTCCTCATGAACGTCCCCGTCGGCCTGGTGGCGGTGGCGGCGGGCTGGTACCTGCTGCCGCGCAGCCGTCAGCTCGCCCCGCGCGGGAGCGCGGACCCGGCCGGGATTGTCCTGCTCGCCGCCTCGGCGGCCGGGACCATGCTGGCCATCTCCTGCCTGTCAGGACTGGACATGCCGGCCTGGGGAGTCGCCGGGTGCGCGGCCGCCGCGGTGGCGGCGGGGGCATGCCTGTGGTGGTGGGAGCGGCGGGCGCCGGCGCCGCTGCTTGACCTGCGGGCGCTGGCGGCCGCCGGGATTGCCCCCGCGCTTGGCGGCGCGCTGTGCGCGTACCTGGTCCTGTTCGGCCCGCTGGTACTATTTCCCCAGGTCATTGACGCCCAAGGCGGCAGTGCACTGGAAGCCGGGCTGCTGCTGACGGCACTGCCTGCCGGTTTCGGGATCGCCGCGGTGGCGGCCAGGCGGCTGCTGCCGCCGCGCTGGCCGAACCGCCGCCGGTGTGCCGCTGGCGGCGTGCTGGCGGCCGTCTGCGCCGCCGCGCTGGCGGTTCCCGCACCGCATGCTGTATCAGTGGTGCTGCTTGGCCTACTGGGAGTCGGCCTGGGTGTTTACACTCCGGCTAACAACGCGGAGATCATGACGGCGCTCCCGGCCCGGGACGCCGCGACCGCGGGCGGGATGGTGAACATGACGCGTGGCATCGGCACCGCGCTTGGC
>JASHXJ010000207.1 GCA_030043595.1 Trebonia sp. | reverse complement strand
TCCTCCCCCGCGAGCAGGTCACGCACGCACGCGGTCAGGTACTGCGGGGTGATCACTCCCCCGTCCGGATGCTCGAGGGCGTCCCAGGCGGCCCGCTGCGCGTCGTGCGCCGCTGTCACTTCCGCCCGCCGCGCCTCTACAAGGTCATGATCGAGTGGGGTGGGGAGTGCTTGGATGATCTGCTGCAGTGCCACCCGTGCTGTCGCGGCGGCCGAGCGCCGGGCGGGGACATGCCACAGCGACATGCCGTACTTCAGCGGGTCGACGTCGACCACGTAGATCGACGCGTCCGGGGACGGGCGGTTATTGGCGAATATGTACGGGATGTCGCTGTCGACGACGAGGATCACGTCCGCCTCGGCGAGCAGCGGGTTCTGCTCCCTTGTCGTGAACTGCCAGCCGCGGTGCATCGGGTTGTCGGCCGGGAAGTTCACCCGGAAGGCACCGGACTCGATGACGGGGATCGCGAGGAGATCGGCGAGCTCGACGAGCTTCGGCACGGCTTCGGGGTCGCGGCCCAGGTGGCCGGTGATGATCAGCGGCCGCCGCGCCCCGGCCAGGGCGGCGGCGATCTCGGCGGCGACCTCCGCGGTGAGCGCGGTGGGCTCGACGGGCCGGTAGGCGGACGGGTCGACCGCGTGCGGCTCGAGCGGCTCCTCCATGACCTCTCGCGGTCCGACCAGGTACACCGGGCCGGCCGGCTCGCTCTGCGCGATCTGCAGGGCGCGGTGCACGAGCTGCTTGACGTTCCTGCCGGAGCGGATCTCGTTGTCGTACTTGACGTAGGCGCGCATGATGCCGCGCTGGTCGTGCACGTCCTGGATCCAGTGGATGAACTCGTTGCGCCCGCCGGGCAGCTCGTTCTGCATCGTGTACGGGGCGGCGCCCGCGAAGACCAGCACCGGCACCCGGCCGCGCATCGCGTTGCCGATCGCGCCGCCGAGGTTCTGGGTGCCCGCGTCCACGTGCACGATCACCGCCTGTGGCGCGCGGCTGACCGCCGCGTAGGCGTGCGCCGCGCTGAGCGCCACCGTCTCGTGCGGGCACACGATGAGCCTGGGCAGGTCTTTGTCGCGGCCTTCGGCCTTGGCCTGGGCGAGCGCCTCGATCAGGCCGGGGTGGTCGCTGCCGAGGTTGGCGAAGATGTACGTCACGCCTGCCTCGGCAAGTGCCTCAAGGAATGCCGTGCTGGTCGTGTAGTAGCGCTCACTCACGTGCGGGGCCTCCCGTAAGGGTCGGGGTACCCCATCATTGTGCAGACTGCTCAGCCCAGTGACCAGAGACGCCCTGGGTTAATGCCGGTCAGTACCTCCCGGCCGCCTGCATGGACATCGCGTGCTCGACCAGCGTCACCAGCGTCGCCTTCGTCGACTCGCGGTTACGCGCGTCGCACGGGATCACCGGCACGGTGGACGGGATTGCCAGTGCCTCGCGCACGTCGTTCGAGCGGTGCGGGAACTGGCCGTGGAAGCCGTTGATCCCGATGACGAACGGCAGCCCGCTCGCCTCGAAGTAGTCGACTGCGGGGAAGGAGTCGGCCAGGCGCCGCGTGTCGACGAGGACCACCGCGCCGATGGCGCCCTGGATCAGGTCGTCCCACATGAACCAGAACCGGTGCTGTCCGGGCGTGCCGAACATGTACAGCACCAGGTCCTTCTCCAGCGTGATGCGGCCGAAGTCCATGGCGACCGTGGTCGTGTTCTTGTCCGGGACGTGTGACAGGTCATCGACGTCGGTGCTCGCGACGGTCATGACCGCCTCGGTGGTCAGTGGCGTGATCTCCGACACCGAGCCCACGAAGGTCGTCTTGCCCACGCCAAAGCCCCCCGCGACGACGATCTTCACCGACGTCATCGCCGAAGCGTCACCGCCTGCGTGCGGCCGGGCGACGCTAGATCTTACGGAGTCCACTAAGCACCCTTTCGAGCAGATGAAGGTCGGGGCGGCCTTCCGAATCGTCACGCTGGTGGATGCGCACGAGACCGTCCGCGCTCATATCCGCGACCAGGATCCGTGCCACGCCGAGCGGCAGCCGCAGCACCGCCGAGATCTCGGCGACGGACCGCCAGTCCAGGCAGAACTGCAGGATCGCCTGGCATTCGGGCGCCAGCACGGACAGGTCGCGGGGTTCGTACACTGTCGCGGTGACCAGAGCCTCGAGCGCGAGCTTATACCGCGGCTGCGTCCGGCCCCCGGTAACGGTATACGGACGAACCAGCCGTGTGGAGCCGTTTTCGTCATCGGCCGGGAATTGCTGCGCAACGGGATACGGCTGCCGCTGGGGCGGCGGCTCGTCCCATGCTCCTACGCGGCCGGCGCCGCCTCCCTGCCAAGCAGGCGGGCCGCCGCGGTCATCGCCGCGGCCCGGACCAGCCACTTGTCCCTCCCGCGCTCGTCATCGTCTTCCATCTCCCGGCACAGCACCCTGCATGACGCCGCCGCGCGCCGCCGGGGTAAGCACCCGGCCCGCGCGCTCGACCAGAAGGGTCATCTCGTACGCGACCAGCCCGAGATCGCAGGTGGAAGCCGCGAGCACGGCCAGGCTGGCACCATTGCTTATCGCCATGATGACCAGCACCCCGCGCTGCATCTCCACCACGGTCTGCACGACCGCGCCGCCCTCGAAGACCCGGGAGGCCCCCTGGGTAAGGCTGGTGAGGCCCGACGTGACCGCGGCAAGCTGGTCAGCGCGCTCCTGGGGGAATCCCGCGGAGAACGCGAGCGGCAGCCCATCGGAGGACACCACGACCGCGTGTGCCACGTCTGGGACCCGCTCCACGAAGTTGGTGATCAGCCAGCTGAGGTCCTGGACCGGGCGTCCTGGCGTGCTCACGCGCGCTCCTCTCCTCGCCCGCTCATACAGGCTCCTCCTCGTGTTCCGAGAATTCTATCCGTGGGTCTCATGCGTCCTATGGCTCCTCGATCTGGG
>JASHXJ010000206.1 GCA_030043595.1 Trebonia sp. | reverse complement strand
TCATCGGGTGCGAGCTGGGCGGCGCGGTGAAGAACGTCATCGCGCTCGCGGTCGGGATCGCTGTGGCGCTTGGCATGGGCGACAACACGAAGGCGATGCTGATCACCCGGGGCCTCGCCGAGATCACCCGGCTGGGCGAGGCACTGGGCGCCGATCCGCGCACGTTCGCTGGCCTGGCGGGGATGGGCGACCTGGTCGCGACGTGCAGCTCGCCGCTGTCGCGGAACCGGACGTTCGGCCGCCACCTGGGGACCGGCATGACCGCGGCGCAGGCACTGGCGGTCACCAGCCAGACCGCCGAGGGCGTCACGTCGCATGCCCCGGTGCTCGAGCTGGCGCGCAAGCACGGCGTGGAGATGCCGATCACCGAGGTGGTCGCCGCGGTGATCGCCGGCGACCTCCCGGTCCGGGAGGCGGCGACGGTGCTAGCGTCACGTTCAGCCAAGCCGGAATGGTACGGGGCATGAGCCGGGGCGATGCCGCCGCGGCCATCGTGACGGGAGCCTGAGTCGGTTGGAGCCGCAGCAGTGGAGATAGCCCGCAGGCAGCCCGGCGAGAACACCAGGGCGGTCCACCTGCCGCCGCCGCCCGAGCCCGCGCAGCGACCGCTCGGCACGCCGGTGTACCGTACGGCGGCGTTCGCCTTCGGTTCGGCGGAAGAGTACGCGGCGGTGCTGAACGACCGGGTGCCCGGGTACAGCTACAGCCGGATCGACAACCCGACCGTGGACGCCTTCGCGCGCGCGGTGGCGGCACTGGAGGGGGCGAACCTGCCGCGCTGGCCGGCCGCGCAGGCGTTCGCGTCCGGCATGGCCGCCATCTCCGGCGTCTTCTGGACGTTCGCGCGGGCGGGCGCGCACGTGGTCGCGTCCTCGGCGCTGTACGGGGGAACGTACAGCCTGCTGCGCACCGTGCTGGCGAGGTTCGGGGTCGAAACGGATTTCGTGGACATATCCGACCTCGGCGGGGTGCGGGCGGCGATGCGGCCGTCGACCCGGATCGTCTACGCCGAGACGATCGCCAACCCGACGACGGTGGTCGCGGACGTCCGCAGGCTCGCCGAGATCGCGCGCGGCAGCGGGGCGCTGCTCGTCGTCGACTCCACGCTGGCGCCGCCGGTCGTCTGCCGCCCCCTGGAGCAGGGCGCCGACCTCGTGGTGCACTCGGCGACCAAGTACTTCGGCGGCCACTCCGACGTCACGGGCGGCGTGGTCACCGGGCGGATCGAGCTGATCAGCCAGATCCGCGCGACGCGGATCGACACGGGCGGGTCGCTCTCCCCCGACGACGCCTTCCTGCTCCGCCGCGGCCTGGAGACGCTGCCCGTCCGGGTGCGCCGCCAGTGCTCCACCGCGTCGGTGTTCGCCGCGACGCTGGCCCGCCATCCCGCCGTCGCCTACGTCGACTACCCGGGGCTGCCCACCCACCGCAGTCACGAGCTGGCCCGGCGGATGTTCGAGGCGGGACCGGAGGGCGTGCGGTTCGGCGCGGTCGTCACCGTCACCCCCTACGGCGGCCGGGAGGCCGGGCTGTCGTTCGTCAGCAGGCTGCGCCTGGCGGCGCCGGCGACGTCCCTCGGCGGGACGCACACCAAGGCGTCGCACGTCGCGTCGACCACGCACCGCCAGCTCGACGACAGGGCGCTCGGCGCCGCGGGGATCGACCCGGGCGCGGTGCGGTTCTCTATCGGCCTGGAGGATCCCGAGGACCTGGTGAGCGACGCCTACGTCGCGCTGGAGTCCCTGGGCCGCTAGCCGGGTACCCCTGATGGGACGCTGGCGAAACCGCGCGGCAGCCTGCGGACCGCTGGCCAGGCACTACGATCTGGGGGTTGACTGACGCAGGGAGGTGGGCGCGGTGAGCGAGCGGCACAAGATCAGGGTTGCCGTCGTCTTCGGCGGCCGGAGCACGGAGCACGCGGTGTCGTGCGCCAGCGCCGGCCTCGTGCTCGGGGCCATCGACCGCGAGCGTTACGACGTCGTTCCCATCGGGATAGCGCGCGACGGCCGGTGGCTGCTGACATCCGCTGACCCGGCCCGGCTGGCGATCGGTTCCGGCGAGCTGCCGTCCGTCGAGGCGGTCGCCACCCCCGGCGTCTGCGTGACGCCGCGCACCGGCCTGGGCACGGGGACGCTCGTGGTGACCGGCCCCGCTGAGATCCCGCCTGGCTTCGGCGACGTCGACGTGGTGCTGCCGCTGCTGCACGGCCCCTACGGCGAGGACGGCACCCTGCAGGGCCTGCTCGAGATGACCGGCATCCGGTACGCCGGGGCGGGCGTGCTCGCGAGCGCGGCCGGGATGGACAAGGAGTACATGAAGATCCTGTTCGCGGCACGCGGGCTGCCGGTCGGCCGGTACGTCGTGGTCAGGGACCGCGACTGGGGAGCCGGCGCGCCGGCGGCCGAGCGCAAGCGCGTGCTCGACGAGATCGCCGAGCTGGGCTGGCCGGTGTTCGTCAAGCCCGCCCGCGGCGGGTCCAGCATCGGCACCACGCGGGTGAGCGGCCTTGCCGACCTCGAGGCAGCCATCGAGGACGCGCGCCAGTACGACCGCAAGGTTCTCGTCGAGGCGGCCATCGAGGGCGCCGAAATCGAGTGCGCCGTGCTCGAGGGCGCCGACGGCGGGCCGCCGGAGGCGAGCCTGCCCGGTCAGGTCGTCATCGACCCGCATTCGGAGTTCTATGACTTCGCGGCCAAGTACCTGGGCGCGCAGACCACCATGATCATCCCCGCGCCGATACCCGGCGCCGCCGCCGAGCGGGTACGCCAGCTCGCCTGCGCGGCGTTCGACGCCATCTCCTGCGAGGGGCTGGCCCGGGTGGACTTCTTCTACACCCCCGGCGGCGAGATCCTCATCAACGAGATCAACACGATGCCAGGGATGACCCCCGCGTCCGGGTTCCCGATGATGTGGGCGGCGAGCGGCCTGCCGCTGCCCGAGCTCATCGACCGCATCATCACCAGCGCGCTGCGCAAGCCGGCCGGACCGCGCTAGCGCCCGGCGTCAGGGCCACAGGGCCATCGTCTGCGTGACCGGGTACGTGGTCACGACCTTGCCCTTGACGACCGTGTAGTACGGCGGGCGCGCTCCCGGGTAGATGAGCGTGACCTCCGTGTAATGCCGCTCGGCAGGGTGTCCCTTGACGCTGGCGCTGCCCCACAGCACGGCCAGCGCCGGGTAATGGCGGAAGTGCCCGGCGGCGCAATTCGGCGTGCAGTCGTTCTCCCACTCGGTGCCGTAGGCGCTGGCGAGCTTGCCCGTCCAGCTCGTCCAGTGCAGGTTCTGCAGGCCGATTCCCGCGTCCGCGCAGGCGAGCACGATGGTCCCAGGCTTCACCTGGGCTTTGGACGCGCAGTCGAGCAGGACATACTGCGGGCCCTTCGCGGCCGCGGCCGCGGTCCCGGCGGCATGCGTGGTCGCCGCCCCGGCCGGAGCGGACAGGACGAGGCCAAGAGCGAGGCCGAGGCTGGCAATGGCGATCCCGGCGATGGCGGCCGGCGCGCGGAGAGTGCGTTTCATGATGTCCTTCACCGTGACATGTATTAATGCCATCGGTAAAGACCGTTTCGGCCGCCTGCCGGTTGCGCACGGCTGGACCGCGAGGACGGCAGACGGCGGCAGCGAGGCACCATTCCCCGCACCGCCGCCCGTCGCGTCGCGCGTCGTTACTTCTTCTTGCCGGTCTTTGCGGCCGGCTTGGCCGGCGCCTTCGCGGGGGCCGACTTGGTGCCGTTGACGAGGGCCTTGAAGTCCGCACCTGGCCGGAACTTCGGCACAGAGGACGCGGCGACCTCGATCGGCTCTCCGGTGGCGGGGTTTCGCGCCGTACGGGCTGGGCGCTCGCTCTTCTCGAAGACGCCGAATCCGGTGATCGCGACCTTGTCGCCGCTTGCCACGGCCGACTGGATGGTCTCGAGGACGGCGTTCAGCGCCTCGGCCGCGGACTTCTTGTCCCCCAGGCGGCCCGAGATCGCGTCGATCAGATCACGCTTGTTCATTATTCGCTCCTGCGTTTCCCCCAACGGGAGGCCGCGTGGGCTGCTCGCCTGGATCGCGACCCCTGACCAGCCCGAAATTAGGCGATCGAGCTCGGCTACACAATAACCTTTGAAAATATTGCCCTGCGTGTCGGCCGTCAGCAAGGGTTTCGCGGCACGGAAAAAGGCTCATAAGGGGAAAACCCACTCATTAAGCAGCGCAGTATTTCCGGCCGTCTGCAGCGCTCGGGCGGGTCTGGCAGCGCTGATTGCCGAGGCCGGCCTGCCGCATAGGGCAAGTAACCCGCTGCCCCGGGGCCTGCCGCGGCACTTTTCCCAGGGATAGTATCCCGTATGGCGGGAAAGTCACCCGGACAGCCAACAGGATACCGCAATTTGCCCTATTCGCGGGGCAATCGCGCACGGCGATTGGCCCGCGAATAGGCGAATTCGAATTCGGCTCAGGCTAGCCGTGCCGTCGCATTCCGGCACATTCCGCGCGGTACCGGCTAAAGGGTGACCGGCAGCCAGGCCGGCCGGGCGGTCTCGAACACCGTGATCGCGTCCTCGTGCCGCAGGGTCAGCCCGATGTCGTCCAGGCCTTCCATCAGCCGCCAGCGCGTGTAGTCGTCGATCTCGAACGGCTCGGCCAGCGGGTCGGCGAGGCCGCCCCCCGCCACGCGCACTTCACGCCCCTGCAGGTCCACGGTCACCGAGCCCGGCGGCTCGGCTTCCGCCGCGTCCTGGATGAGCGCGACCGCCTTCTCCGGCAGCACCACCGGGAGCAGCCCCGCCTTGGTGGCGTTGGTCCGGAAGATGTCGCCGAACCGCGGCGCGATCACCGCGCGGAAGCCGTAGTCCATGAGCGCCCAGACCGCGTGCTCACGGGACGACCCGATGCCGAAGTCCGTGTCGGCCACCAGGATGGTGGCCCCGTCGTACCGGGGCTGGTTCAGCACGAACGACGGGTTCTCGCGCCAGGCGGCGAACAGCCCGTCGCCGAACCCTTCCCGGCTGACCCGCTTGAGGTAGACAGCCGGGATGATCTGGTCGGTGTCCACGTTGCTGCGCCGCAGCGGCACCGCACGGCCGGTGTGCGTGACGAATGGTTCCATCAGGAGTCTCTCCTTCTGCTGTTTGTGCGGTCGGCGCGCGTCACAGGTCGGCCGGCGCGGTCAGCCGGCCCGTGACGGCGGTAGCGGCGGCGACACCGGGCGACACCAGGTGGGTACGCCCGCCCTTGCCCTGACGGCCCTCGAAGTTCCGGTTCGAGGTCGATGCGCTGCGCTCGCCGGGGGACAGCGTGTCCGGGTTCATGCCCAGGCACATCGAGCAGCCGGCCGACCGCCACTCCGCGCCCGCCGCGGTGAAGACCTCGCCCAGGCCCTCGGCCTCGGCCTGCGCGCGCACCTGCATGGAACCCGGGACGACGAGCATGCGGACGCCGGGCGCGACACGGCGGCCGCGGAGCACCTCGGCGGCGGCGCGCAGGTCCGAGATCCGCCCGTTGGTACAGGACCCGACGAACACCGTGTCCACCGCTATGTCACGCAGCGGGGTGCCCGCCGTCAGGCCCATGTACTCCAGCGCCCTGGTCGTGGCGGCCGGGTCGGGGGTCGACGCGGGGTCTGGCACCGAGGCGGAGAGCGGCAGCGCCTGCCCGGGGTTGGTCCCCCATGTCACGTACGGGGTCAGCGCGCCCGCGTCCACCGTGACCGAGTGGTCGAAGACGGCGCCCTCGTCGGTGGGCAGCGACCGCCAGTACTCAAGCGCCGCTTCCCATCCCGGGCCCGCCGGGGCGTGCGGCCGGCCCTCGAGGTAGCCGAACGTCACGTCGTCGGGCGCGATCAGGCCGGCCCGCGCCCCTGCCTCGATGGACATGTTGCAGACGGTGAGCCGGCCGTCCATGGGCAGCGACCTGATGGCCTCGCCCCGGTACTCGATGACGTGGCCCTGGCCGCCGCCGGTGCCGATCTGCGCGATGATCGCCAGTATCAGGTCCTTCGCGCTCACCCCGTCCGGCAGCGCGCCCTCGACGTTGACGGCCATCATCTTCGGCCGGACCTGCGGCAGCGTCTGGGTGGCGAGCACGTGCTCCACCTCGCTGGTGCCGATGCCGAACGCCAGCGCGCCGAACGCACCGTGCGTCGACGTGTGCGAGTCACCGCAGACGATCGTCAGGCCCGGCTGGGTCAGCCCGAGCTGCGGCCCGATCACGTGCACGATGCCCTGCCCGGCATCACCCATCGGATGCAGCCGGACTCCGAACTCGGCGGCGTTCTTGCGCAGCGCCTCAACCTGCGCCCGCGATACCGGGTCGGTCACCGGGCTGCCCGGGCCGGACAGCGGCACGCCGGGACCGGTGATCCCTGTCGTCGGGACGTTGTGGTCTTCGGTTGCGATCGTCAGGTCCGGCCGCCGGACCTTCCGCCCCGCGGCCCGCAGGCCGTCGAAGGCCTGCGGGCTGGTGACCTCGTGCAGGAGGTGCAGGTCGATATAGAGCAGGTCCGGCTCACCCTGCCCACGGCGCACGACGTGGGCGTCCCAGATCTTC
Source organism: Trebonia sp. (assembly GCA_030043595.1). Classification (GTDB taxonomy): domain Bacteria; phylum Actinomycetota; class Actinomycetes; order Streptosporangiales; family Streptosporangiaceae; genus Trebonia. Next base: position 722 of record JASHXJ010000206.1, on the reverse strand, counting down.
TCCGCGAGCGTTTGAGCCGCGCTGCTCATAGCGTTATCTCCCTAAGACCGACGGCTTGCTGTGCTTTGCGCTTGCCTCTCAAATATTGAGACGGCAGTATCAGCACATGAGCAATAGTAGTGGTGTCGGCGTACTGGACAAAGCCGTTTGCGTGCTCGCGGCCGTGGAGAGCGGCCCGGCCAGCCTCGCCCAGCTGGTCAAGGCCACGGGCCTGGCCAGGCCGACAACGCACCGCATCGCCGTGGCCCTGGAGCATCACCGGCTGCTCGCCCGCGATGTCCAGGGCAGGTTCGTCCTCGGCCCGCGGGTCGCCGAGCTGGCCTCGGCGGCCGGGGAGGACCGGCTGCTGGCGTTCGCGCAGCCGGTGCTGATCCAGCTGCGCGATGTCACCGGCGAGAGCGCCCAGCTCTATCGCAGGCAGGCCGACGTCCGGGTCTGCGTCGCCGCCGCCGAACGCGCCAGCGGGCTGCGGGACACCGTGCCGGTCGGCGCGGCGCTGCCGATGACCGCGGGCTCAGCCGCGCAGGTGCTGCTCGCCTGGGAAGAAGGCGAGCGGATGCACCGGGTCCTGCGCGGCGCCAAGTTCACCGCCGCCACGCTGGCCAGCGTGCGCAGACGCGGCTGGGCGGCGAGCGCCGCCGAGCGCGAGCCCGGCGTAGCCTCGGTGTCGGCCCCGGTGCGCGGGGCGGGCGGCAAGGTGCTCGCCGCGATCTCGGTCTCTG
>JASHXJ010000205.1 GCA_030043595.1 Trebonia sp. | reverse complement strand
GATCGCGGCTGGCAGGTTACGGCCGGTCCTGATGCCTGTGCCCTGGCCGGCCGCGGGCTCGGCGCCGTCCGGCCGGGGCCGCCCGTCTTCGGGCTTGGTGCCTACGGTGCTCACACCTCGAGCAGCTCGGCTTCCTTGTGCTTGAGCAGCTCGTCGACCTGCGCGATATAGGTGTCAGTGAGCTCCTGGAGCTCGCGCTCGGCGCGGCGCACCTCGTCCTCGCCGGCCTCGCCGTTCTTCACCATCTTGTCCAGCGCGTCCTTGGCGTGCCGCCGGATGTTCCTGATCGAGACCCGGCTGTCCTCAGCCTTGGACCGGGCGGTCTTGATGTACTCGCGCCTGCGCTCCTCGGTGAGCTCGGGGAAGATCACCCGGATGATCGCGCCGTCATTGGACGGGTTCACGCCCAGGTCGCTGTTCCTGATCGCCTTCTCGATCGTCCCGAGGCTCGCCTTGTCGAAGGGCTGGATGAGGACCATCCGCGGTTCGGGCACGTGGAAGGAGGCAAGCTGGTTCAGCGGGGTCTGGGTGCCGTAGTACTCGGCCGTTATCTTGGAGAAGATATTCGGATGAACCCGGCCGGTACGGATGTTGCTGAAGTCTTCCTTGGCGACCGTGACGGCCTTGTCCATCTTCTCCTCGGCTTCGAGGAGGGTGTCATCGATCATCGTTACGGCTCCTGTGCGCACGCGAGAGTGCCGCCGGCCCGGACTTCGGCCTCGGACGGCCTTCACCACATTACCCGGCCGCATCAGTTCGGCTGAGGTCTCACCTTAGCCCAGTCAACTGGGCCGCTCCGGTCCGGCTGCGAAAAAGGGGCGCCGGAAAGCGCGCCACGACAGCGGCTGCTCGCTTTCCGGCGCCCCGTGGGCCGGTTACCGGCCTGGTTTCAGGCCTGGCCGATCTGGAACCGGGCGAAGCCCTGCACGGTCAGCCCGTCGGCCTTGAGCACCTGGGCGATGGTCTGCTTGGGCTCCTTCACGAACGCCTGCTCGACGAGCACGACGTCCTTGAAGAAGGCGCCGAGACGGCCCTCGACGATCTTCGGGATCGCCTGCTCCGGCTTGCCTTCGTCGCGGGTGATCTGCTCGGCGATCCGGCGCTCCTTCTCGATGACGTCGGCCGGCACCTCGTCGCGCGTGACGTACTGCGGGCGCATGGCCGCGATCTGCTGCGCCAGGTCCCTGGCCACCGCGTCGCCCGGCTTGTCCAGCTGGACGAGCACGCCGAGCGTCGGGGGCAGGTCACGGTCGGAGCGGTGCAGGTAGCTGGTCACGTAACCGCCCTCGAAGCGGGCGAAGCGGCCGAGTTCCAGCTTCTCCTTGATCGAGGCGCTGGCGTCCTCGATCAGCTGCTCCACGGTATTGCCGGGTTCTGCCGCCGCGGTCAGCAGGGCGAGCCGGTCGGTGACCTTGCTGGCCAGGGCCGCCTTCGCGATCTTGGCGGCCAGCTCCTGGAACTGCTCGTTCTTGGCCACGAAGTCGGTCTCGCAGTTCAGCTCGACAAGCACGCCCGCGCTGTTGCCGTCAAGCTCGGCCGTCACGAGCCCGTTGCCCGCGGTGCGGGTGGCGCGCTTGCCGGCGTCCTTGACGCCCTTCACCCGCAGGAGCTCGACGGCCTCCTCGAAGTTGCCGTCGGCCTCGGCGAGGGCGTTCTTGCAGTCCATCATTCCCGCGCCGGTCTGCTCGCGAAGCCGCTTTACATCAGCGACGGAGAAATTCGCCATGTCGTGGTTCCTTGCTCGTCAGTGGTCACTCGTCGACGGCGGCCGCGTCATCGGCAGCCACGTCGACGGCGGCCGCGTCATCGGTGGACACGCCGGCCAGGGCCTCGTCGTCCTGGACCGCGTCGGCCAGGGCCGCGTCGTCCTGAGCCGCGTCGTCCTGGGCCGCGGCGTCTTCGTCGGCCTCGTCGGCCGCAGCCTCGGCCAGCGCCTCGGCGGCCGCCGCGGTGGTGCCCACCACGTCGTCGGGAGTCCGCGCCGCGATGCCGCCGTTGCCCTCAAGCAGGTCCCGCTCCCACTCCGGCAGCGGTTCCTCGCTGGAGAACTCGTCGTCGGACGGCTTCTGGTCGCCCTCGGCCGCGCCGGCCCGGGCGATCAAGCCGTCCGCCACCGCGTCCGCGACCACCCGGGTCAGCAGCGCGACACTGCGGATCGCGTCGTCGTTACCCGGGATCGGGTAGGTCACCTCGTCGGGATCGCAGTTCGTGTCCAGGATGGCGACGACCGGGATGCCCAGCTTGCGCGCCTCGCTGACCGCGATGTGCTCCTTCTTGGTGTCGACTACCCAGATCGCGCTCGGCACCCGCGACATGTCCCGGATACCGCCCAGCGTCCGCTCGAGCTTGTCGCGTTCCCGCTTGAGCTGCAGCAGCTCCTTCTTCGTCATTCCGGAGCCCGCGACGTCGTTGAAGTCGATCTCCTCGAGCTCCTTCAGCCGCTGCAGCCGCTTGAACACCGTGGAGAAGTTCGTGAGCATTCCGCCCAGCCACCGCTGGTTGACGTAGGGCATGCCGACCCGGCGCGCCTGCTCGGCGATCGCCTCCTGGGCCTGCTTCTTGGTCCCGACGTACAGGATCGAGCCGCCGTGCGCGACCGTCTCCTTGATGAACTCGTACGCCCGGTCGATGTAGTCCAGCGACTGCTGCAGGTCAATGATGTAGATGCCGTTGCGCTCGGTGAAGATGTAGCGCTTCATCTTCGGGTTCCAGCGCCTGGTCTGGTGGCCGAAATGGACGCCGCTCTCCAGGAGCTGCTTCATGGTGACGACCGGGGCCATCGCGACGGTCCTTCCTTACGTGCGCGCGGCTTCGCTGCGGCCGCGCGCGGCTCGGTTACCTCCTGGTGCCCGCGGTTGTCCCGCACCGAGCGGCCGGTCTTGCCTTTCGGCTAGGCCGGCGGACCGAGTGGTGCGTCCCGCGCGATCTCACAGTTCACGCGGCAGACGGGCACGCGAATTGCGGTCGCCTGGCGTGCCAGGCAGCACGCGTCGAAGCGACCGCTATCAAGAGTACTTGAAGTCGGGCGCGGACGTGGCGCCGGCGAAGGCGTGCGCGCCGGCGGGGGCGGGCGCGCCGCTACGCGCGCGGGTGCGCCTGGCGGTAGCTCGCCTTCAGCCGCTCAGCCGAGACGTGCGTATAGATCTGAGTGGTGGCGGGTGAGGAGTGCCCGAGGATCTCCTGGACGCTGCGCAGGTCCGCCCCGCCTTCTAGCAGGTGGGTGGCTGCGGTATGGCG
>JASHXJ010000204.1 GCA_030043595.1 Trebonia sp. | reverse complement strand
CCAAGGCTCGCTCATGGCTGCACCAGGCTTCCGTACGCGTCGGGCCGGCGGTCCCGGTAGAACTGCCACAGGTCCCTGACCTCGGCTAGCTTGTCCATGTCCAGGTCGCGGACCACGACCTCGTCGGCGGAGTCCGAGGCGGTCTCCCCGACGATCTGCCCGCGCGGGTCCGCGAAGTAAGACTGTCCGTAGAAGTCGTTGTCGCCGAGCGGCTCGACGCCGACCCGGTTGATCGCGCCGACGTAGTACTCGTTGGCCACCGCCGCGGCGGGCTGCTCGAGCTGCCACAGGTAGGAGGACAGGCCCCGGCTGGTCGCGGACGGGTTGAACACGATCCGCGCGCCGGCCAGGCCGAGGGCCCGCCAGCCCTCGGGGAAATGCCTGTCGTAGCAGATGTACACGCCGATCCGCCCGGCCGCGGTGTCGAACACCGGGTAGCCGAGGTTGCCCGGCCGGAAGTAGAACTTCTCCCAGAACCCCTTCACCTGCGGGAGATGGTTCTTCCGGTACTTGCCCAGGTACCTGCCGTCAGCGTCGATGACCGCCGCGGTGTTGTAGTACAGCCCCGGCTGTTCCTCCTCGTACATCGGCACGACGAGCACGATGCTGTGCTGCCGGGCGACGTCCTGCATGAGCCTGGTCGTCGGCCCGTCCGGGATCGCCTCGGTGTAGGAGTAGTAGCCGGCGTCCTGCACCTGGCAGAAGTACGGTCCGTAGAACAGCTCCTGCAGGCAGGCGACCTGCGCGCCGGCGCTCGCCGCCGTGGCGATGTGGGCGACCGCGGTCGCGGTCATCGAATCCTTGTCCCCGGTCCACGCCTGCTGGACGAGGGCAGCCCGGACGATCTCCGGCATGCCAGCCTCCCGCTGTCTCGCAGCTAGTGCCTGCGTAACCCACGCGGCATTCGCCGTGTCGTAAGCCTCATCTTCCCCCGCGCCGCCTCGGTTTGTAACCGGGGCGGGTCTGACATCCCCGTAAGCCCCCGCAGGGCGCGGAATTCCCGGGCCTGCTACCTTCGTGTGACAACGACACGCTGTAGTAAGCAAGGCGGGTCCTGGCTCGCGGCGCCTGTGCAACGGTTGCGCGTGATAAGGAGTCGAGCGTCGTGTGGAAGCAAAAGGCCGCGGCAGCGACACTGCTGGTGCTGCTGTCGGGGTGCGGCAGCGGGCCGGCCGCGGCAACGGCCCCGCCTGCCACGCCAGAGGGGGCCGGCCTGACGATCACGGCCCGCGCACTGCCCGGCGTCGGGACGGTGCTGGTAACGGGCGAGGGCTACGCGGTGTACGTGTTCACCCCTGACCATCATCGGGCGGTGACGTGTACCGGAGCGTGCACGGGCATCTGGCCGCCGCTGATGCTGCCGGCTGGCGCCGCTGTCCAGGCCGGGCCCGGAGTCAGGCAGTCGCTGCTGGGTTCGCTGCCTGATCCCGCGGGCGGGCGGGTGGTCACCTACGCCGGCTGGCCCCTCTACGGCTACTCCGGCGATGTCACGCCAGGGCAGGCGAATGGCCAGGACATCGACCTCAACGGCGGCTACTGGTACGTGATGCGCCCGTCCGGCCAGCCGCTGACGGCCGCGCCGTGACCGCCGGTCAGCAGCCGCCCCCGCGGCGGGCTGTCTCCCGGCGGGCCGTTCTGTTCTCCGGCGGCGGGCTCGCGGTCGGCGCAGCCGCGACGGGGACCGCCTGGGCGGCCACAGGCTCGCCGTCGCCGCCCGCTGATCCGCCCGCGATCCCGCCAGATGACGACCTCATGCGCGAGCACGGAGTTCTCAAGCGCGTCCTGCTGTGCTACCGGGAGATGATCGCCCGCGCTCAGTCTGGCGGCCAGCTCAGCGCCGTGCACCTGCAGGACTCCGCGCTCGTCATCCATGACTACATCGAGGGATTCCACGAGGGCCTCGAGGAAGGCTACGTATTCCCGCGGCTCCTTCGCGCGGGCCAGCTCACCGCAACGGTTACCACGCTGCTGACCCAGCACGCCAGGGGCCGGGTCATCACCCAGTTCATCCTCGCGAACGCGACCGCGGGACAGCTGGCCAGTCCCGGCATGACGGCCAGGCTGGCCGCGGCCATGCAGGCGTTCGACCGGATGTATGAGCCGCACGAGGCCCGGGAGGACACAGTGGTCTTCCCGGCGTTCCGGCAGATCGTCCCCCCGGCGGAGCTGGCCGATCTCGGCCAGTACTTCGCCGACCTGGAACGTCAGCAGTTCGGAAAGGACGAGTTCACCGCAATGGTCGAGCGAGTGGCCGGAATCGAGAACGAGCTGGGCATCTACGACCTCAACCAGTTCACCCCGCAGGTGAGCCAGTACGCACCCCCGCAGTGAGCGGTGCCCGCGACCCTGGCCGGGCATAACGAGACGTGAACGAGGGTTAGCGGTCATCGTCGGCGCGGATCTGAGACTGCGGAGGCACCATGAAGGCGGTACGGTTCGACGAGTACGGGGGCGTGGACGTCCTGACGGTGGCGGAGGTCCCGCGGCCGGTTCCCGGTCCCGGCCAGGTTCTCGTCGCGGTCAAGGCGGCAGGGATCAACCCAGGCGAGGCCAAGGTCAGGGAGGGCTTCCTGCACTCCCGGTGGCCGGCCACGTTCCCGTCGGGACAGGGCAGCGACCTGGCCGGGACCGTCGCGGAGGCCGGCCCGGACGTGACCGGCGTGGCGGCCGGCGATGAGGTGATCGGCTGGGTGGACACCCGGTCCAGCCAGGCGGGCTACGCCGTCGTCGAGGCGGCCAACCTGACGCCGAAGCCCGCTGGCGTGCCCTGGGAGGCCGCCGGCGCCCTGCCGGTCGCCGGGTTCACCGCGTGGGCCGCGGTCCGCGCCGTCGGCGTGCAGCCGGGGGACACGCTGGTCGTCTCCGGGGCGGCCGGCGGTGTCGGCGCGCTGACCGTCCAGCTAGCCAGGCGCGCGGGCGCCACCGTGATCGGCCTGGCCAGCCCGGCCAACCATGCGTGGCTCGAGGCCCACGGCGTGCTCCCCGTCGCCTACGGCGACGGCGTGGCCGATCGCATCCGTCAGGCCGCGCCCAAGGCGGACGCGTTCATCGACACCTACGGCGGCGACTACGTCGAGCTGGCACTCGACGACCTTGGCGTGGCCCCGTCCCGGGTGGACTCCATCGTCCGGTTCGACGCTGTGGAGAAGTACGGCATCAAGGCCGAGGGCAACGCCGCCGGCGCCAGTGCCGCGACGCTCGGCGAGCTCGCCAGTCTCATCGCAGCCGGCGAGCTCGAGGTCCCGATCGCCGCCACGTACCCGCTGGACCAGGTCCGCGAGGCCTACCGCAGGCTGGAAAGCGGCCACCTCCGCGGCAAGATCGTCCTTGTCCCGTAGCCCGCGACGGCATACGGCAGACAGCCCGGACGTTATATGACCATGCACAACCTGATCCCGTGCGAGCGGTGCCACATCTGGCACTGCGACTGCGGCTGTCCCCGGAACCCGGACAGCCGCAGACCGTCGGCGTAACGGGCCGTCAGGCTGGCGTCCGCGGTATGGTCACTGTCGAGCTTCCGGGGATACCGGTCTCTGCCGGGGCGCTGATATTCGACCACGCGGGACGGCTGCTGATCCTCAAGCCGACGTACAAGACGGGCTGGACGATACCGGGCGGCGTCATGGAGGCCGACGGCGAGACGCCGTGGGATGCGTGCCGCCGGGAGGTACGCGAGGAGTGCGGCATCGAGGTGCGCGCCGGCCGGCTGGCCTGCGTCGACTTCCGTCCCGGCCGTCCTGGGCACCCTGGCGGCATCCGGTTCCTGTTCGACTGCGGGCCGGCTGACGACGCGGCGCTTGCCGCCATCACGGTGCAGCCGGAGGAGATCGCCGAGTACCGGCTCGTCCCGCCGGAGACCGCGCTTGCCCTGCTCAGGCCTGCGATCCAGCGCCGTGTGCGTGCCGTCTCAGGGCGCACTGAATTCGTCTACCTGGAAGATGGCCGTCCAGTCTCCGGAGTCGGCTAGCCCGCCGTCACCCGGGGAGGACCAGCGCGGCCGCGGCGACGACCGCGGCGGCGGCCAGCACGCGCAGCAGCGTGGCGCCCCCGCCTGGGGCCGCGGCGGGCAGCATCGCGAAACCAGCGCCGAGCGCGAGCAGGCAGGCGCCCGCTATCAGCACCCTGGCCTGGCGGCGAAGCAGCCCGCCGGGGGAGGCGCCCGACTCGGCGATATGCACCGCCAGTACGTAGGCGGTCAGGCCCGCGCCGAGCCACGCGGTGTGCCACGGCCTGGCCGGGTGCTGGACCTCCAGCCAGAGCAGCGCCACCACCGCGATTTCCTCCCAGGGCAGCAGCCGCAGCGCCGCGAGGAACATGAGCCAGCCGCGGACCGGCGCGGGCAGGAAGTATTCGTTCTCCGGCTGTGGCACGTCGGACAGTGCCAGCCGCAGCGCGCCCGCGGTGACCGCGGCTATCGACACGGCGAGCGTGGTGGCGGCCAGCCCGGTGTGCACCGGCGGAGTGGCCGTCCACGCGATGCAGGCGGCGCCGAGCAGGATGGCGGCGAGCCGGGGCGCCGCCGTAGCCATCGCGCCGGCCATGGGCTGGGCGACCCCAGCAGGCGGGCCGCTGTCCGGAGCGGCGTCAGTGCCCGGAGCCGCCGGCCC
>JASHXJ010000203.1 GCA_030043595.1 Trebonia sp. | reverse complement strand
CGCCCCGCATACCCGGCGCGAGCAGCGTGACCGCGGCGTCGACCAGTTCTCCCGCCGTATCGAGCCGCAGCGCGCCGGCCTCCGCGACCGCCGCGTCCACGACCGCAAGGGAGCTCACAAGCGCCCCGGTGTGCGACCTGGCCGCGCGACCCGACGCGGCACTGCGGCCAGGCGCGAGCAGGAGCACGGGCTTCCCGGCGGCCCGCGCTGCGGCAAGCGCCCGCACCAGCCGTCGGCCGTCGCGGAAGTCCTCGATGTAGGCCGCGATCACCCGCGTCCGCTCGTGCTCGACCAGGCTCTCCAGCGCCTCCGCCGCGTCGATGTCCCGCTGGTTGCCCAGTGACACGAGCCGGGACAGGCCCTGCCCGGCACGCCCCAGCAGCCGCCCGATCTCCAGGCCGAGGTTGCCGCTCTGCGACACCAGCCCTACCTGTCCCGCCGGGACAGTGCCCCAGCACAGGTGCAGCTCGGCCGCGTCGTCGACCACGCCCATGCAGTTCGGTCCGAGCAGCCGGGCGCCCCGCGACCGGGCGAGCTCGGCAAGTTCGAGCTCGGCACGCGGGCTGGCGGGCTCTCCGATCCCGGCGGTGATGACCACGAAGCAGCGGGCGCCTGCTTCCAGGCCCTGCTCGACCTCCCCCCGGACGCTGCCGGGCGGCGTCGCCACCACCACCAGCTCGGGCGAGTGGGGGAGATCCGCCAGCGACGGCCAGGAACGCGACCCCAGCACGATGGCGCCACGGCGGTTTACCAGGTACACCTGGCGCCGGTGCTGCCCGGCGAGCGCGCCGCGCGCCAGCCAGTAGCCCCACTTCTGCGGGTTGTCCGACGCCCCGACGACCGCGACCGAGCGGGGGTCAAAGAGCGCCCGCAGGGACAGGGCCGGAATCACCTCAGGAGTGGCGGTCATGTCAGCGTCACTTCCTTGCTGCAGCAATAACTAACTAATGCGTCAGTTATTATGCGACAGCCGTACGCCCATGGCAAGGGTCAGCGACGGACGGGACAGACCGCCGGGAGGCTACCGGGCCGCTGACTTGGGCAGCATCTCGTCGATGAAGGCCATGCAGGTGGTCCGCATGCGCTCGGCGGTCATGCTGCGCGAGCCGAGCAGCACCTGGATGGCGAGGCCGTCGATCATCGCGATGAGCATGTTGGCCAGCTCGATCGCGCTGCCGTCGCGGATGACGCCAGCGTCCTGGCCGTCGCGGATGATGCCGGCCACGAGCCGGCGCCACTGGCCGTAGAAGTCCTCGTTCAGCTGCTGCAGGTCTGGCTCCTGCAGCCCTTCGACCCACAACTCGCTCCAGACATGCCAGCCCTCGAGGGTCTCCTCCTCGATCGGCAGGTAGGACTCGACGATCAGCTTGAGGAGTTCCAGCGGATCCTTACCCGTCTCCATGACCCACTGGCGGCGCTGCGTCGAGTGCTCGTAGTACCGCTCGAACGCCGCCTTCAGCAGGTCGCGCTTGGTGTCGAAGTAGTAGTGGATCATCCCGGAACTTACCCCCGCGCGCTTGGCCACGTCGGACAGGCGCAGGTTGCGGAAGCCGCTGACGGCGATGACGTGCCACGTCGCCTCCAGGATCTGCTGGCGCCGTTCCTCCTCAACGTGGGGTCGGGGCATCTCACCTCCAGTCTGTGCTGGTCCGGCGTGCGGCTGGCCAGTCAGTGGGTACGCTACCTCGGTCACGGGCCGCCGGGAAACCGCCGGCCAAGAAATATGGGCCGGTCCTCTTGACAACCGTGGTGACTCACCTCACAGTTCATAAATAACTGATCCACCAGTCAGATATGAGGTGAAGCGATGAGCGCGGTCAACCAAGCCCGTCGTGCGGCCGAACAGGACGGCACCCTCCGCAAGGGGGTCCTGCCGCTGTGGGCCGTCTATGGCATTGCGCTGGGCATCCTGGCGCCGTCCTCGACTCTCGCCCTGTCCACCGGGCTCATCAGCGAGACGGCCGGCAACCTCAGCTGGCTGACCTGGGTAGTCACCGCCGTCATCGTGCTGAGCTTCGCCCTGGGCATCAGCTGGCTCACCCGGCGCTTCGCGACCACCGGCGGCCTGTACGGCCTGGCCGCACGGGCGGGCGGACGTGCCGGGGGCTTCTCCGTCATGACCGCGCACGTTCTCGCGCTGCTCCTGGCCGGACCCGCGTGCGCCCTTGGCAGCGCGATCTACCTGGATGCCTGGCTCGAGCGCGTCGGCATGCCCGCCGCCCATCCGGCCGTGGTCATCAGCATCCTGACGGCTCTGGTCGTGGCCGCGAACGCCTGGCTGTGCTACCGGGAGGTCAAGCTCTCCGCGCGGCTGCTGCTGGCCATCGAGTTCGCCACGGTCGGCGTCATCCTCATCTTGTTCTGCGTCGTGCTGATCAAGGCCCCGGGCGGCATCATCGACTCCCGGCAGCTGCACTTCGGCGGCATGAACGTGGGGTCGATCCTGGAGGCCGGCGGGTTCGCCGTCTTCGCCCTGGCCGGCTTCGAGAACGTCGTCACCCTCGGCCGCGAGGCGCGGAACCCGAGGCGGGCGATCGGCCTGGCCATGACCGGGTCGATCGTGGGGCTCGGCCTGCTCTACGTGTTCGCGAGCTATGTCATCGTGCTCGGGTTCAAGGGCATCTCCTTCGCCAGCAGCCCGGCCCCGCTGGACACGCTCGCCAGCCGCAACAATGTCGGCTGGCTCGGCTACCCGATCGACCTCGGTGTCGCGGTCAGCTTCTTCGGCTCCAGCCTGGGCATCATGGCGGGCACCTCGCGGACCGTGTACACCCTCGCCAGGGACCGCGTGCTGCCTGGCCCGCTGGCGAAAGTGCACGCCACCCAGCGGACGCCGGTCACCGCCGTCACGGCCCTCGCCGTGCTGTACCTCGTCCTGGGCATCGCCGGGGCTGCCCTGACCAATCCCGACAACTCCTACGGCTACCTGGGCACCCTGTCCGGCTACCTGCTCGTCCTCGCGTACGGGCTCACCACTCTCGTGGCGGGCGTGTACGCCGCGCGCACCCGCTCGCTGCGCGCGGGCATCGCGCTGACCACGCTCGTGGCCCTGGCCGGCATCTTCCTCGTCTACTGGTACAGCTTCCGGCCGTTCCCGCAGGGCGCTTACGGGGTCGTGGCCTGGTGCTTCGCCGGCTGTGTCGTGCTCGCGGTCATCACCTACGTGACGCTGCGCCTTGGCTGGCCGGACGCACTGGCGAAGATCGGGCGCACTGACCGGGCGGCCCAGGCGGACGCGCCCGAGGAGATTCCGGCGGCGGCCGTGAGCCAGGCCGCGCCGCACGCCGCCGCACCGCACGCCGCCGCACCGCAAGCCGCACCACAGGCCGCGCAGGGAAGGTAGTGACAACGACATGGACTTCGCCTACACGCCCCGGCAGGCCGAACTGCGCCAGCAGGCCCTCGCCCTCACCGAAGTGATCGCCAAGTACGAGGACGAGTGCGAGCAGCACAACGGCCTCGGAAAAGAAGCCCACCAGGCCATTCACGAGGCCGTGCTCGCGGCGGGCCTGCAGGCGGTCAATGTCCCGAAGCAGTGGGGCGGCGCTGGCCTGACCGTGCTCGAGCAGGTCGTCGTCCAGGACGTCCTCGGCAGCCTGACCAACGCGCTGTGGGACACCGTCTGGCGCCCGGCCAACCCCCTGCTGGCCTGCACCCCGGCCCAGCGGGAGAGATACCTGATCCCGGCCGCGCGCGGAGAGCGGCGTGACGCGGTGGCGATCACCGAGGAGACGGCGGGCTCGGACCCGTCGGCCGTGCGGACAACGGCCGTCAGGGACGGCGACGGCTTCCGGATCAGCGGGAACAAGTGGTTCGTCACCGTTGGCGACGTGGCGGACTTCCTGCTCGTCCTCGCGATCGTCCAGCCCGGGAACGCCCCGACGCTGTTCCTCGTCGACCGCGACACTGACGGGGTCGAGATCGTGCGCACGCCCCGGTACACGCACACCTTCGTCTACGAGCACCCCGAGTTCGCCTTCGACAACGTCCGGGTCACGAAGGACGCGGTGCTCGGCGAGGTCGGCCAGGGGTATGAGCTGACGCGCGACTGGTTCACCGAAGAGCGCCTGATGATCGCCGCGCGCACGATCGGCGCGGCCGACCGGGCGCTGACGCTCGCGACCAGCTGGGCAGCACAGCGGCTCCAGGGCGGCGAGCCGCTCATCGACCGCCAGCTCATCCGCGGCATGATCGCCGATTCCGTGGTGGACATCGCCGTCAACCGGGCCTTCACGCACCAGGT
>JASHXJ010000202.1 GCA_030043595.1 Trebonia sp. | reverse complement strand
CCGCCGGCGCGGCGCCGGAGCGCGGCGTGACCCCCGCGGTCGCGGTCGAGCTCGTGCACAACTTCTCGCTACTGCACGACGACATCATGGACGGCGACACCGAGCGGCGGCACCGGCCGACCGCGTGGACGGTATTCGGGATCGGCGCGGCGATCCTCGCCGGAGACGCGATGCTCGCGCTCGCCCACGACATGCTGCTTGAGGAGATGGCGCCGGGCGGCCCGTGGGCCGCGCGCTGCCTGTCCACCGCGGTGCAGCGGCTGATCGCCGGGCAGGGCGAGGACCTGGCGTTCGAGAAGCGCTCGGACGTGACCCTGCCCGAGTGCCTGGAGATGGCCGGCGACAAGACGGCCGCCCTGATGGCCTGCGCCTGCACGATCGGCGCGGTGCACGTGGGCGCGCCGCCGGAGATGGCGATGGGCCTGGCCGAGTTCGGCGGGCACGTGGGACTCGCCTTCCAGCTCACCGACGACCTGCTGGGCATCTGGGGCGCGCCGGAGGTGACCGGCAAGCCGGTCCGCGCCGACCTGCGCGCCCGCAAGAAGTCGCTGCCCGTGGTGGCCGCGCTGTCCAGCGGGACGCCGGCCGCCAGGGAACTGGCGCAGATCCTGGCAAGCAGCGGCGAGCTCAGCGAGGCAGACCTCACCCGGGCGGCGGGCCTGGTGGTCGCGGCCGGCGGCAGGCAGTGGGCCGAGCAGGAGGCCGACAACCGGCTGGCCGCCGCCGCGGAGAGCCTGGACGGCATCGGCGTGCCCGCCGACGTGCGCGCCGAGTTCATCGCCATCGCCGAGTTCATCACCGCGCGGCAGTGGTGAGAGTGGTACGCCAGTGACGGTCACGGACGACGCCACGGTCAGCGAGGTCGCGGCCGGCACGCTGGAGCGGGCCCGCGACCACCTCCTCGGACTGCAGCACCCCGGCGGGTGGTGGCAGGGCGAGCTGGAGACCAACGTCACCATGGACGCGGAAGACCTGCTGCTGCGCCACTTCCTTGGCGTCCTCACCCCCGAGCTCGCGGCCGAGTCGGCGGGCTGGATCCGCGGCCAGCAGGGCGCGGACGGCACCTGGGCGAACTTCTTCGGCGGTCCCGCGGAGCTGTCCACCACCGTGGAGGCCTACGTGGCGCTGCGGCTGGCCGGCGACGAGCCAGGCGAGCCGCACATGAAGCTCGCGGCCGACTGGATAACAGCAAGTGGCGGCGTGACCGCTACCCGGGTGTTCACCCGGATCTGGCTGGCGCTGAGCGGCCTGTGGTCCTGGGACGAGCTGCCGGTGATCCCGCCGGAGATCATCTACCTGCCGTCCTGGTTCCCGCTGAACATCTACGACTGGGGCTGCTGGGCGCGGCAGACGATCGTCGCCCTCGCGGTCGTCGCGTCGTTCAAGCCGTCACGCCCGCTGCCGTTCACGATCGGCGAGCTGCAGGCGGCGGTCCCCGGGCGGCCGCGCAAGGCGGACTCCCGCGACCCCTGGTCGCTGTTCTTCGGCGCCCTTGACGTGGCGCTGCACAAGGCCGAGCACCGCATCCCGAGGCGGGGCCGGCGGGCGGCGCTGCGCCGCTGCGCCGACTGGATCATCGCCCGGCAGGAGGCCGACGGGTGCTGGGGCGGCATTCAGCCGCCGTGGGTGTACTCGCTGATGGCGCTGCACCTGCTCGGCTTCGGCCTGGACCACCCGGTCATGAAGAAGGGCCTGGCGGGCATCGAGCGGTTCACGATCAGGGAGAACGGCACCCGCCGCCTCGAGGCGTGCCAGTCCCCGGTCTGGGACACCGTGCTGACGATGATCGCCCTGGCCGACGCGGGCCTGGCGCCGGATCACCCGGCGCTGGCCGGCGCCGCCGAGTGGGTGCTGGCCGAGGAGATCCGCGGTCCAGGCGACTGGCAGGTCCGCCGGCCGCACACGCCGCCCGGCGGCTGGGCGTTCGAGTTCGACAACGACAACTACGCCGACACCGACGACACCGCCGAGGTGATCCTGGCGCTACTCCGCACGAAGAGCGATCACCGCGCCGCGGTCCAGCGCGGCCTGCGCTGGCTCGAGGGGATGCAGTGCAAGGACGGCGGCTGGGGCGCGTTCGACGCAGACAACACCCGCGAGCTGGTGAACAGGCTTCCGTTCTGCGACTTCGGCGCGGTCATCGACCCGCCGTCGGCGGACGTCACCGCGCACATCGTGGAGGCGCTCGCCGCCGAGGGCCTGGCCGGCGAGCTGGCCTGCCGCCGCGGCGTGGTCTGGCTGCTGAAGAACCAGGAGGCGGACGGGTCCTGGTTCGGCCGCTGGGGCGCCAACTACATCTACGGCACGGGTGCCGCCGTGCCCGCGCTGATCGCCGCCGGTGTCAGGCCGGGCAAGCCGCAGATCCGCCGCGCGGTCGGCTGGCTGGAGGCGCACCAGAACGCCGACGGCGGCTGGGGCGAGGACCTGCGCTCGTACGACGACCCGGCGGCCTGGTCGGGGAGGGGCGCGTCCACCGCGTCGCAGACCGCCTGGGCGCTGCTGGCGCTGCTCGCCGCCGGCGAGCGCGACGGC
>JASHXJ010000201.1 GCA_030043595.1 Trebonia sp. | reverse complement strand
GCCCACGTCCGGCACCTCCGGCCACGGCGCCAAGCCCGCCACCGCGCCCGCCAAGCCCAAGGCGCAGACCTCCGCGGCCCCGCACCCGGCCGCCGCCGCACCCGTGCGGGTGCTCACCATCGGGCGCGCCGTGGCGTTCGGCCCGGCCGGCACAGCCGACGGCGACAACCCGCAGGCCGCGAGATTCACCATCACCCGTGGCGCGACGCTGCCGTGGCGCACCGACTGGTACACGACGCCGCACTTCGGTCTGCTCAAGAAGGGCACCGGCCTGCTGCTCGACATGGGCCGGACGGTCACGGTCACCAGCGTGCGGATCGACCTCGGCGGCTACCTGGGCGCTGACCTGCAACTGCGCGTCGGCGACACGGCCGTCCTGAGCGACCTGCACGTCGCGGCGCGCGCCTCAGGCGCTGGCGGAACGATCGTGCTGCGGCTGCGGTCCCCGGTCCGCGCGAGGTACGTGCTGATCTGGTTCACCCTTCTTCCGCCAAACGGCACAGGGCGTTACCAGGCGACCGTGTACCGTGTCGTGGTGAACGGCCGCCTCTGACCGGCCGTTGACCTCCCGGCCAGTCGGCGCTGACCGGGACCGGCCCGCGACACCGATGGGGAGCAACCCCAACTGGACGACACAGAACGCCTGGAGTACCGGTCGGCCGTGACACCTACTGGGGACGGCGGCCAGGACCCCCTGCCCGCCCCGGACCGGCGCGACGGCACGCGCACACGGGCGAGTGCCCGGCGCCGGGCGTGGCAGGCCGCGGTGCTCGGCGTAGCGGCTCTCGGCGCCCTCGGCTACGCGTCGTTCGAGTTCGCCGCCCATGTGCCGGGCTCCGCCGGTGCTGCCAGCGGCGCGGCAGCCTCCGCGGCCGCCGTCGCCGGCGGGCACCCAGCGCGATCCGCTGCCCCGGTGAGCGCACCGCCCGCGACCGCCCCCGCGATCGCGCCGTCCGCGGCCTCGCACCAGTCCACCGCACCGCAGCCGCAGACGCAGACGATCGTGCCCGTCAGCGCCATCGCGTTCGGCCCCGACGGGACCGCCGACGGCGACAACCCGCGCAGCGCCGGCCACGTCATCACCGACCCCGCCAGCGGCTGGCTGACCCAGTGGTACGCGACGGCGAGCTTCGGCGGCCTGAAGGCAGGCACCGGCCTGCTGCTCGACATGGGCCGGACGGTCACGATCACGTCCGTCCGCCTCACGCTGGGCGGCCTGCCAGGCGCCCGCGTCGAGCTCCGGCTCGGCACCGTGCCGTCCCTGCAGCACCTGGCCGTGGCGAGAACCGCCACGGCCACCGCAGCCGTGCTCACCCTCAAGCTCGCCCGCGCGGTACGCGCGCGCTACGTCCTGCTGTGGTTCACTCACCTGCCGCCGGACGGCGCGGGCACCTACCAGGTATTCGTGCACCAGGTCACGGTCGATGGCATCCCCTAGCGAAACGGGGGAAACGCCGGAAACGGTTACGCTAGGGGCCGTGCAAACGGAAGCACCGCTGGTCGGCGTCGTCATGGGCAGCGACTCGGACTGGCCGGTGATGAGCGCGGCGGCCGAGGCCCTCGATGAGTTCGGCGTTCCCTATGAGGCGGACGTCGTGTCGGCGCACCGCATGCCCAGGGAGATGATCGCCTACGGCGAGCAGGCCGGTCAGCGCGGGCTCAGGGTCATCATCGCCGGGGCCGGCGGTGCCGCGCACCTGCCGGGCATGCTGGCGTCGGTGACGCCGCTGCCGGTGATCGGCGTCCCGGTGCCGCTGAAGTACCTGGACGGCATGGATTCGCTGCTGTCGATCGTGCAGATGCCGGCGGGCATCCCGGTGGCGACGGTGGCGGTGGCCGGCGCGCGCAACGCGGGGCTGCTCGCGGTGCGCATCCTGGCTGTGGCGGACCCGGTGCTGCGGGCAAAGATGACAGCTTTTCAGGCCCGCCTCACGGAGCAGGCCCGTGCAAAGGGCGCGGCACTGCGCTCCATGCTCTAGTCCCTTATCCCGAACGATCCCGCCCGGCTGCCACCCGTACCCCTCCTCCGGGCTGTTTCATGCCTGGCAGTGCCGGGCATGCTCGTAGCGGCGCACGGCAGCCGGAAGGGGACTGGCTGGACGGCCGGCCGGGGAGACGGGTCCGTTGTGCGCCCGGGTCGAGGGGGAACAATGACGTTTCTTTCTGTTGCCAGGAGCCGGCCGCTGCGCGTCTTCGGGCTGTACCGCAGCAGCGGCAAGCACGCCGCGCCGCGCGGCACCGTGCCGCGTCCGGCCGGGTGGTGGCGGCGGGGTCGGCGCGCGCCGTCGCGGTTACCATCGGGTGATGAGCACGTTCGCACTGTCGGAAGAGCACCAGGCACTGCGCGAGGCCATCCGCGCGCTCGCCGACGACAAGATCGCGCCGCGGGCCGCGGAGATCGACCGGACCGGGGAGTTCCCCTGGGACGTGTACGAGGCGCTGGTCAAGGCCGACTTCCACGCCGTGCACATCCCCGAGGAGTACGGCGGCGCCGGCGGCGACGCCCTGGCCAGCGTGCTCGTCATCGAGGAGGTCGCCCGGGCGTGCGCGTCGTCGTCGCTGATCCCCGCGGTGAACAAGCTCGGCACGATGCCGCTGCTGCTCGGCGGCTCTGCTGGCGTGCGGGCCCGCTATCTGCCGCCGGTGGCGCGCGGCGAGGCCATGTTCTCCTACGCCCTGTCCGAGCCAGAGGCGGGCTCGGACGCGGCGGCGATGCGCACCCGGGCGGTGCGCTCCGGCGCGGGCTTCGTGCTCAACGGCGTGAAGCGGTGGATCACCAACGCGGGCGTGTCGAAGTTCTACACGGTGATGGCGGTGACCGATCCCGCCGCCGGCCCGAACGGCATCTCCGCGTTCGTGGTCGAGGACGGCGACGCCGGCTTCAGCTTCGGGGCGCCGGAGCACAAGCTGGGCATCAAGGGCTCGCCGACGAGGGAGCTGTACTTCGACAACTGCGAGATCCCCGCGGACCGGCTGATCGGCGACGAGGGGGAGGGGTTCAAGATCGCGCTGCGGACGCTGGACCACACCCGGATCACGATCGCCGCGCAGGCGCTGGGGATCGCGCAGGGCGCGCTGGACTACGCGCTTGGCTACGTGAAGGAACGCAGGCAGTTCGGGCACGCCGTGGCCGACTTCCAGGGCGTGCAGTTCATGCTCGCCGACATGGCGATGCGGCTCGAGGCCGCCCGGCAGCTCACCTACGCGGCGGCGGCGCGCTCTGAGCGGGCGATGGCCGGCGAGCAGGTGCCCGACCTGACCTTCTTCTCCTCGGCCTGCAAGTGCCTGGCCTCGGACGTGGCGATGGCGGTGACCACGGACGCGGTGCAGCTGCTCGGCGGGTACGGCTACGTCAGCGACTACCCGGTCGAGCGGATGATGCGCGACGCCAAGATCACCCAGATCTACGAGGGCACGAACCAGATCCAGCGCGTGGTCATGGCCCGCCAGCTGCTCAAAGGGTGAAACTGCCGGCTCGGCGGCGCAAGTATCTACCGCGCTGCCAGCGGTCTACGCTGAAAGCCGTGAAGCCCCCTCTGCGCCCGGAACCTGCCGTGCCGCTCCTCGCGATTACAGGACTGCGCCGCTCGTTCGGCGAGGCCGAGGTCCTGTCCGGTATCGATGCGGAGGTCCGCTCGGGTGAGGCGGTCGCGGTGGTCGGCCCGAACGGCTCGGGCAAGAGCACGCTGCTGCGCTGTGTCGCCGGGACGGACCGGCCCTCGGCGGGGACCATCCGGCTGTGCGGGCAGCCGGTGCGCGAACGTGACCCGCGGATGCGGCGGAGCGTCGCGGCGGTCCTCGATGACGTGGAGTTCTTCGCGGACCTTGCCGTTGCTGAGCACCTGGCGCTGCTGATGTCCGCGCACGGTGACGCCACGCCGGACGCTCATGCCGCCGGCCTGCTTGACGAGGCCGGGCTGGCCGGGGCGGCGGATCAGCTTCCGGCGGGTCTGTCCAGCGGGCAACGGCGGCGGCTGGCGCTGGTGACGTGCTTTGCCCGGCCCCGGCTGCTCGTGCTGCTCGACGAGCCAGAACAGCGGCTCGATCAGGCGGGCCGCCGCTGGCTGACCGGCAGGCTGCTCGCAGAGAAGCGGGAAGGCCGCGGTGTCCTGTTCGCCAGCCACGACCGCGGCCTGGTGAAGGCCGTTGCGGACCGGGTGATCGACCTGGGCGCGGCACCGTGACCCGCCCTGGGCTGGCCACGGTGCCCGCCCGCGTGCCGCTGCGGCGGCTGCGAGAGGGCTCACGGCCCCGCCGCACCAGGCGCGGCCTGCTCGCGGATGTCGTCACGTGGGCTGCGCCTGCTGGGGTCGGTGTCGCGCTCGCCATCGGCGCGGTCGGCCCGCTGATCCGCCTGCTCACGCAGGCGGGCTGGGCGCCGCCTGGCGCGCCGGGGCACCTGTTCGTCGTGGCGGCGCTGCTGTTGGTGCTGGGCGGGCTGGCGCAGCTGCTGCGCTCGGCGGGACCGGTCACGGCCAGCTCGGCGTTCTGGTTCTGGCTGCTGTCGGCACCGGTACGCCGCCGGGACCTGCTGCGCCGCCGCTACTTCGCACTGCTCGCCGTGACTGCCGTGCTCGTCTGCGCCGTGGCGGGCCTGGTCGCGCACACCGGGTCGGTTCCGGTGCTGCCCGCCGTTGCGGCTGCCGCGCTCGCCGCGGTCGCCCTGGCCGCCGGCACGGTCTGCGGTCAGGTGTGGGAGATGGCCGACCACGCCGGGCACGTCGCCGGCCAGGCGATCCGCGCAGCGGGCGTCCTCGCGTTCGGCTCTCTCGCCACCGGGGTCGGCCGGGCGGACCTCAACTCCGCGCTGCGCGCCCCGCCGGGCGTGGCGGTGATCGCGCTGGAAGCGCTGGCGGTCACCGCGGTCGCCTGCTGTGCGGCAGGCTACCGGGCGCTGGACCGGATCGACGTCAGCGTGCTGCGCCGCGGCCAGGGCCTGTGGACGGCGGGCCACGTGGCGGTCGCCTCCATGGACGTCTTCATGCTGACCGAGTTCCTCGCCGACCAGCGCGCCCGGCAGGCCGGGCGGGTGCGGCCAATGCGGATGGGGGCGCCGTTCGCCGCCGTCCTCGCGCGGTCGGAGTGGGCGCGCCTGCGCCGCCGCCCTTACCTCGCCGTCCGTGCGGCTGCGGCAGCGGCCGTCTGGTGGGGCTGCCGTCCGATGCTGCATGGCCCCGCCCTCGCCGCAGTCGCGGTGATCGCCGGCTACTGCCTGGTCCTGCCGATGGCGGGGACGCTTCGGCAGCTGGCAGCGAACCCTGGGCTGCGGGCCCAGTTCACCCCGCGCGACCGCTGGCTGTCTCTCACCTCGCTCGCCGTGTGCCTGCTCGCCTCCGCGGTGTGGACGGCTGTCGTCATGCCGGGGCTCGGCGGCGGGACGGCGCTCGCATCCCTGCTCACGGCCGGGCTTACCGCGGCGGCATACCGGACGGCAACCCGCCCACCGCTCGACTACACCGGGCCGCTGGTGCCAACGCCCTTCGGCGACTACCCGCTCGACCTGTGGCGCCAGGTCTTCCGCGGCCCGCTCCTGCTCGCCGTCATCACCGCCGGCGCCATCGCGATCACCGCCCGCTGACGCACGGGTGACCAGGGACCCCGAATCGGGGGACCTGCGGCCTGTAGGTAGGAGTGCCGCGAGCCGGTATCCCGAGAACACAGGGCGGCACTATGCGAAGGGAGGGCGGCAGGCATGGCGCAAGTTCTGGTACGGATCATTGAGCTACTGGTGGACATCGGGCTAGGCGGCGCGACGATCGCCATGTTCGCGCTCGCGGTGATCTTCATCGTCAGCGGCCTGCGCTCGGCGGGGCGGCATCCGTGAGCTTCGGATAGCCCGGCAGTTCCGGCACCCGGCCTGAACCGCCGTGGGCCAGACTGGAGGGGTGCTGCGCACCGTCTCGATCGACAGCGCGGACGACCCGAGGCTGGCGGACTACACGCGGCTGACGGACGTCGGCCTGCGCACCAGCCTGGAGGCCGAGCACGGCCTGTTCATCGCGGAGGGCACGAAGGTCATCGTGCGTGCCGTCACCGCGGGGTACCCGGTGCGCTCGGTGCTGCTCGGGCGCAGCCGCATGTCCGACCTGCCCGCGCTGCGGGACGCGCTGCAAGCCCGGGCCGGGGACGCCCCGCTGTACCTGGTCAGGGACGAGGTCGCCGAGCGGCTCACCGGGTACCGCGTGCACCGCGGCGCGCTTGCCTCGCTGCGCCGCACGGAACTGCCCGCGCTCGGCGCGGTCCTGCGCGACAGCAGGAGGATCGTCGTCCTTGAGGACCTCGTCGACCACGGCAACGTGGGCGCGATCTTCCGCTGCGCCGCCGCGCTCGGCGTGGACGCGGTGCTGCTGTCGCCGCGCTGCGCCGACCCCCTCTACCGCCGGTCGGTCAAGGTGTCGATGGGCGCCGTGTTCACCATCCCGTACAGCCGGATGACCGGATGGTTCGACGGCCTGGCCGAACTGCGGGGCAGCGGGTTCACGGTGCTCGCGCTCACCCCGGACGAGCGCGCGACGCCGCTGGCCAGCGCGAGCACCGGCGGCAAGGCCGCGCTGCTGCTCGGCACAGAAGGCGACGGCCTGTCGGCCCGCTGGCTGCACGAGGCCGACCAGGCGGTCCGCATCCCGATGCACCCGGCGGCCCGCGCGAAGGGCGTGGACTCGCTCAACGTGGTGGCCGCCGCGGCGATCGCCTGTCACCTGCTGGCGGGACGGGAGGCATGACAGAGTGCTTTCCGCACGAGTTGGGCGGAAGTCGGGGCGAACCGACAACTACCTGAGGTAGTGTCTTGCTCACTGCGCCGAACCGGGTTCCCGCGATCCTCCCCGGGCGGGGGCGGCGCAGTCTAACGTGCCGGCAGCACTGACGCGTGCGCCGGCGACAATGGATCGAGTGCGGTACATCATCGTCGGGGCGGGCGCGGTCGGCGGCACGATCGGTGGCTGCCTCTTCCATGGCGGGCACGACGTCGTCCTCGTGGCCCGGGGGGCGCACCTGGCGGCGCTGCGCGCCGGCGGTCTGCGGCTGGACACCCCGCTGGGTACCGCCACGCTGGACATCCCCGCCGTCGGCGGCCCGGCCGAGGTCGGGCTGCACCCCGGCGACGTGCTCATTCTCGCGGCGAAGACCCAGGACGCGGCCGCCCTGCTCTCCGAATGGGCGTGGCAGCCAGTGTCCGGCGGCACCGTGTCTGGCAGCACGGTGGCCGCGGATACGCTGCCCGTGGTCTGCGCGCAGAACGGCGTGGCGAGCGAGCGTTTCGCGCTGCGGCGCTTCCGGCACGTGTACGGGATGCACGTCTGGCTCCCGGCAACCCACCTGGAACCCGGCGTGGTGCAGGCGCAGGGCGTACCGCTGGCGGGCCTGCTGCACGTCGGCCGCTATCCGTCCGGCACCGACGCGACCGCCGAGCGCATCAGCGCGGACCTGGGCGGGAGCCGTCTGCTGGCTCCGGTCAGCCCGGACGTGATGCGCTGGAAGTACGGCAAGCTGCTCGACAACCTGGGCAACGCGATCGAGGCGCTGTGCGGGCGCGCCGCGGCCGGCCTCGGCGGCGGGGCGGACACCGGTGACGCCGCCGAGCTTCGCCGCCTGGTCCGCGCCGAAGGCACCGAGGTCCTCGACGTGGCCGGCTTCGCGTACACCACGTGGGCCGAGCTCGCCGACGTCCGGCGCGATCACATCCGCATCGAGCCGGTCAACGGCTCCGCCCGGGCCGGTGGCTCGTCGTGGCAGAGCCTGACCCGGGGGACCGGGACGATCGAGGCTGACTTCCTCAACGGCGAGATCGTGCTGCTCGGCCGTGAGTACAACGTGCCGACGCCAGTCAACGAGACCCTGCAGCGGCTTGCCAACCAGGCGGCCAGAGAGCACAGGGCGCCGGGCTTCATGACGGCCGGGCAGGTGCTCGCGGCCGCGGGCGCTGGCCACTAACCGGAGTTACCAAAGGTACGAACAGACGCGTTTGTCTCGTTCGGGATAACTATTCTTGTCTGTCAAAATCACAGTTTGGTAGACGCGACAGGCGGTATTAGGCAAGGCTTTGACCCGGTCACCAGGTCCGGACGGGGGAGGCAGGCCGTTGAGCGTCAGCGGAACGCAGATGACCAGGCCGCAGCCCGTCCTGCCGAACAAGCCCGGCAGGAAGTGGCGCGCCGCGGTGGCCGGAATCGTCGTCGTCTTCGTCGCCCTCGCCGGGTACGACCTGCTGAGCAACGGCTCCTTCCTGGCCTCCAGGGCCGCTGCCCCGTCCCCCTCCGCCTCGTCGCCGGCCCGCGTCCACGCGACCGCGACACGCGCTCCGTCGCTGGTCGTGCGAGCCACGAGCCCGTCCGGGGCGGACTCGGCGTCGCCGGGTGCGCGCCCGTCAGGCACGCCGGCCGCGGCGCGTGAACTGTCCGTGGCGAGCGCGGTGGCGTTCGGCCCGGACGGGACGTCGGACGGGGACAATGCGGATGTCGCGTCCCGTGTCCTCACCGCGAGCAGCGACGGCTGGGCCAGCGAGTGGTACATGTCGCCGGACTTCGGCGGGCTGCAGCCGGGCACCGGGCTGCTGCTCGACATGGGCAAGCCCGTGTCGGTCAGCAGCGTGCGGGTCGTGCTTGGCGACTCGGCCGGGGCCGACGTCCAGGTACGCGCCGGGGACACGCCTGTGCTGGCGGACCTGGCAACCGAGACGACAGCGTCCGGCGTGGCGGGCACGGTGCGCTTGGCGCTGCCCGCGCCGGTGCGGGCGCGGTACGTGCTGATCTGGTTCACCAAGCTGCCGCCGGACACGACGGGCACCTACCAGGTGACCGTCTACAGCGTCACGGTCGACGGCCAGCCCTGACCGCCGCCCGGTTCGCCACCTAGGGGGCGCGGAGCTTGTCGACGATCGCGTCGGCCTGCGCCAGCGTGACCGGCATCCGGATCTCGGTTATCGGGACCACGCGGCTCCCGCCCTCGAGGAAGATGACCCGGTCCCGCATGCAGCCGCGCAGGTCGGGGTAGCGCTCGACGATCGCCGCCTGATCGGCCTGGGACTGCTGCCACTGCTGCTGCATTTGCGCCTGCTTGGCCTGGGCGGCCTGCTGGACCTTCTTGCCGATGGACCTGCCGACGAACTTGAAGGCCGATCCCAGCACCGCGTTCGCGATGTCCTGGCCGATGTCACCGCTGAAGTCGCCGTCATACGAGGGCCGGTACTGGTTGTTGTACGGGCCGCCGTACTGATTGTTGTTCGGCCCGTAATCCGAGTACCCCGTGCCCGCGTACGTGTAGGTAGGACCGGAACCCTGGCCAGGACCGCCAGGACCGCCGGGGGCGCCTGGGCCGCCTGGATACGGTCCCTGCTGATTCTGCCAGGCTGCCTGCGGGCCATTGGCCTGGACGTTGTTCATCATGTCGAACAGTTCGCCCACCGTGCGCACGTCCGTGCCGCTGCCGCACCGGGGGCACACCGCCTGCTGCATTCCGTAAGCCACGTCCTCATTCTGCCTTCGCCAGGGACGTGCGGATAGGGTTAAACCTGAAATTACATGAGCAGTTGCGGCCGGACTATTGACACCTGGCCCGCAAACTGCTTGCGGGAAAACCGCGATGCTCCCTCGGCGTCGGCCCTTTTATCACACCAGCCACTTCTGTTGTCTTTATATGCACCCCCACCACGGCGTGACAGGACGCCCGCTCCAGGACAGCGGCCGCCGCCCGGGTTCCTGGCCATATCTCACCTGCCGAGACGGCGCGACGCTCATAGGACCCGAAACGCATGTTTTTCCGGTCATTTTGTCCGGGTTTGTCCGCCCGCTCGGGTCCTAAGCCATCTCAGCTGCGCGCATGGCGCACGGTCCGGCGGGTTTCCCTGACGGCAGGTGGCCGTCACGACTTGTCCGGGCGGTCCGCGTCCGCGACGCTGAACACGCCGCGGCCCGGCACCGTGTAGGCCCACCCCTCGTCGATCAGGATCGAGACCGCGTGCAGCGC
>JASHXJ010000200.1 GCA_030043595.1 Trebonia sp. | reverse complement strand
CACCTGCGGGCGCTGCACGAGCTCGGCACGATCGACCAGCTGCGTACCGAGAGCGTGGACCGGCTGCTCGCCGCCCGCGAGCTCGCGGTGGCCCAGGGCGCGCTGGCGCTCACCGCGACGATCGACCTGCAGATCGCCGCCGGACTGAACAAGCAGTTCCGCGCCACGGAGGCGCTGGAAGCCGCGCACCGGTCGGCCGACACGTCCCGCCGGTTCCGGCTGGCCACGCTGCCGATGGCGCTGATCTTCCAGGCAGCCGCGCACGCCATCCGCGGCGAGGAGGCGGCCATGGAGGAGCGGATCGCCGAGGCCGTCGCCCTGGCGCCCGACGATCCTGATGTCCTCGGCTGCGTGTGGGGGCACTGCCGGGCGACGGTGTCGCTGCTCGCGGAGCGGCTCGACGAGGCCCACGAGCGGATGACGACAGGGGCCGGGCTGCTGCTCGGGTCGCCGGCGACGATCGCGCCGCCGTTCCTCGGACTGTGGCCGCTGCTCGGCGCGCTGCTCGACCGCGACGCCGCCGGCGCCGCGGCCAGGGTCCGCGCCGGGCACGGCACCCGCCACCTCGTGGTCGGCTCCCTGCTCGGGTATGCCGACGCGATCCTCGCCGGCCGGCAGGGCGACCCAGGAAGGGCCGCCGCGGCGTTCGCCGCGGCGGACGCCCAGATGGGACCACTGGTGGCCTGGTACAAGCACCACGCGCGGCGGCTCGTCGCGCAGGCGGCCATCGCCGACAGCTGGGGCGATCCGGTCTGCTGGCTGCGGGAGGCGGCAGGCTACTTCGCGGAGCGGGGCGACGAGCGGGTGGCGGGCGCCTGCCGGCTGCTGCTGCGCAAGGCCGGGGCGCCAGTGCCCCGCCAGCGTCCCGGCCGCGTGCCGCTGCCAGGCCAGCTGCGCGCGCTCGGCGTGACCGACCGCGAGGCCGACGTGCTGCGGCTCGCGGCCCGTGGCCTGGGCAACAGGGAGATCGCGCAGTCCCTGTTCCTGTCGCCGCGCACTGTGGAAAAGCACGTGGCGAGCCTGCTCGCCAAGACCGGCCTGCGCCGGGCCCAGCTAGCCGGGTATTCCGCCGCGCTGGATGGGTAGCCAGCAGGGCTTACCTGGGTACCGGCGGCGGGGCCGGTTTGGGTGCCCGCACCGATGCGCCCGGTTGCTGGTGCGCCGCACGATGCGGTGATGCGGGGCGAAACGGGCCCCGCCCGCAGCGCAGGAGGACCCATCATGACCGCGGATCCAGCCGCCATCGACGAAACCAAGCTCAACGAGTTCCTCGGCCAGTTCGTCGCCGACCTGGGCGCCACCGCCAACGCGGCGATGGTGGTCATCGGCCACCGGCTGGGACTGTACAGGGCGCTGGCCGACGCGCCGCCGCTGACCCCCGCCGGGCTCGCCGAACGAACAGGCACCACGCCGCGCTACGTCACCGAATGGCTCGCCGCGCAGGCGGCCTCCGGGTACGTGACCGTGACCGACGGGAAGTTCACGCTGACCCCCGAGCAGGCCTTCGCGCTCGCCGACCCGTCCGGAGCGCTGTACATGCCCGGCGCGTTCCTGCTCGCGCTCGCGTCGCTGAAGGCGGAGCCGCGGATCAGCGAGGCGTTCCGGACCGGCGCCGGGCTCGCCTGGCACGACCAGGACAACGAGGTCTTCGAGGGGTGCGAGCAGTTCTTCGCGCCCGGCTACCGGGCCAGCCTGGTCCAGTCCTGGATCCCCGCCCTGGACGGGGTGGAGGCCAAGCTGCGGGCCGGCGCCAGGGTCGCCGACGTCGGCTGCGGCTACGGAGCATCCACGCAGATCATGGCCGCCGCGTACCCCGCCTCCCGGTTCACCGGCTACGACTACCACGCCCAGTCGATCGAGCACGCCACCAAGGCAGCGGCCAACGCGGGGGTCGGTGACCGCGTCCGGTTCGCCGTGGCACCGGCGGACGGGTTCGGCGGCACCGGGTACGACTTCATCACGACCTTCGACTGCCTGCACGACATGGGCCATCCCGTGGGCGCCGCCAGGCACATCCGCGAGGCGCTCGCCGCCGACGGGACCTGGATGATCGTCGAGCCCATCGCGGCCGACGAGCTGGCCGGCAACCTCAACCCCGTCGGGCGCGTGTACTACGCGTTCTCCACGCTGCTGTGCGTGCCGAACGCGCTCGCCCAGGAACCCGAGGCGGTGCTCGGCGCCCAGGCGGGCGAGGCCCGGCTGCGCGAGATCGCCACCCAGGCGGGCTTCACCCGCTTCCGCCGCGTCGCGGAGACACCCGTCAACATGGTCCTGGAGGCGCGGCCCTGAGGTGACCGGGGGAGACGCCACTGTCCGTTCGGGGTAATAATCAAGATTCATCCGAACGGACAGCGGTGTCTGCGAGCGGGAGCCCTCATGCCCTTCGATTTTTCGCTCTCGGAGCGGGTTACTGACTGGCGGGACCGCATCACGCGGTTCGTCGACGACGTGGTGATCCCCCGCGAGCAGGACGCGTTCACCGGCGGCGTGGACGACGCCTTGCGCAAGGAACTGCAGCAGGAGGCCAAGGCAGCCGGGTTGTGGGCGCCGCAGCTGCCCGCCGAGCTCGGCGGCGGCGGGTTCGCGTTCGACGACGCGGCGGTGCTGCTCGAGGAGGCCGGCCGGAGCCTGCTCGGCCCGCTGGCGCTGAACTGCGCGGCGCCGGATGAGGGCAATATGCACCTGCTGCACATGATCGGGACCTCAGCGCAGCAGCGCCGCTACCTGCAGCCGCTGGCGGCGGGCGAGATCCGGTCGTGCTTCGCGATGACCGAGCCGCCGCCCGGCGCCGGGTCCGATCCCAGCGCGCTTCGCACGACCGCTGTCAGGGCCCCGGGGGGCTGGGTCATCTCGGGCGACAAGCACCTGATCAGCGGCGCGCTGGGCGCCGCGTTCGCGATCGTGATGGCGGCTGACCCGGCCAGCGGCGGCGCGACGATGCTGCTCGTCGACGCGGACAACCCCGGTTTCACGATCACCGGGCACGCGCGGACCATCGACGCCATGGCGCTGGGCGGGCACTGCCAGGTCCGGTTCGACTCGGCGCTCGTGCCGGACGACGCGGTGCTCGGGGAGCCTGGCCAGGGGTTCAGGTACGCGCAGGTGCGGCTCGCGCCGGCCAGGCTGACGCACTGCATGCGCTGGCTCGGCGCGGCGCGGCGGGCGCACGAGATCGCGCTGGCGCGCAGCGTCTCGCGCACGGTGTTCGGCGCGCCGCTGGCTGAGCACGGCATGGCGCAGCAGATGATCGCCGACAACGAGATCGAGCTGGCTGCCGCGCGCGCCCTGCTGTGGCAGGTCGCGTGGCAGGTCGCGCGGGGGGACAAGTCGACCGAGGCGTCGTCCCGCGCGAAGGTCTTCATCAGCGAGGTGGTCGGCCGGGTCGTGGACCGCTCCGTACAGCTGTGCGGCGGCCTCGGCACCTCGGAAGAACTGGTCGTCGGGCGCATCTACGCCGACATCCGCGCCTTCCGCATATACGACGGCGCGTCGGAGGTACACCGGATGTCGATCGCCAGACGGGCAGCGCGCCGCGCGCGCTCCGATGCCTGACGCCGATGGCTGACCTGCCCGGGCTTCCCGCGGCGGCGGTGGGACCGTGGCTGCGCGGCGTGCTGCCCGCGCTGTTCGGGCCGCTGGGCGAGGGGCCGTGGACGGCCGAGCTGATCTCCGGCGGGCTGTCCAACATCACCTACCGGCTCTGGCTGCCCGGCGGCACGGTCATCTTGCGCCGGCCGCCGCTGGGGCCGGTGCTGCCGCGCGCGCACGACATGCAGCGCGAGTACCGCGTGCTGGGCGCGCTGGTCCCGACCGCGGTCCCCGTGCCCGAGCCGCTGGCGCTGTGCACCGACCCGGCCCTGCTCGGCGCCCCGTGCTACGTGATGCGCGACGTGCCGGGCCAGGTACTGCGCGACCCGGCTGACACGCTGCCGCTGGCGCCGGCGACGCGGGGCGCGCTGGCGCACGCGCTGATCTCCGTGCTGGCCGACCTGCATGCCGTCTTGCCAGATGAGGTAGGACTCGGCGACTACGGCCGCCGCAGCGGCTACTGCGCCCGGCAGATCCGCACCTGGGGCGCGCAGTGGGAACGTTCCCGCACCCGCGACCTGCCCGACATGGACGTGCTGCTGGCGCGCCTCTCGTCGCTGGCCCCCGAGGACAGCGCGTGCACGATCGTGCACGGGGACTTCCGGCTGGACAACACGATCGTGTCACTCGCTGTGCCCGGGTCGCCGCGGATCGCCGCGGTGCTGGACTGGGAGCTGTCCACCCTGGGCGACCCGATCGCCGACCTGGCGACCACCCTGTCCTACTGGCACGATCCGGGCGACGTGGAGCGCGGGGACATCCCGGTATCGGCCGGGGTGACCGACAAGCCCGGGTTCCCGGCCGCGGCCGCGCTCGCCGCCGCGTACGCCGCCGCGACCGGACGTGACCTCGGCAACCTGCCGTTCTACATGGCGCTGGCCTGGATGAAGCTGGCGGTCATCTGCGAGGGCGTGCACGCCCGCTACCTCGGCGGGCAGACCGTCAGCGCGGGCTACGAGAAGGTCGGCCCGGCGGTCCCGCTGCTGGCAGCGCGCGGCCTGCGCGCGCTGCGCGAATCCTGACGTCAGCTGGCCGCCCGGGGCCGCCCAGCCGAGGGGCCCTGCGCCCCGCCCGGCTGCGTCGAGGGGGCATAGGACCCAAACGGCATGGACAAAACGGGATAAAACGGGTCACAAATGATGCCGATCTGGTCCTATGTCGCTGAGGTGGTCTCGATATGTGAGATGGCCGCCAGGAGCCGGGCTGCCGCCGTTGCGCCGGCCACTCCCGGGGCCCCTGTGCGGGCCGTGGCCTCTCCCGTTCCCGCCGCCCTGCGCTCCGCCGCCGT
>JASHXJ010000024.1 GCA_030043595.1 Trebonia sp. | reverse complement strand
ATCCTGCACGGCGCGGACACCGTGAACCCCGACGGCTCGGGGACCAAGGCCGCGGCGCACGTCAGGCTGACCGTGCCCGGCGGCGGGCAGGCCACGGTGCTGGTACGGCTCACCAGGGACGTGCCGGAACAGATGTCCGCGCCATTTGACGGAGCGGACGAGCTGATCGCGAAGCGGCGCGCCGAGGCAGATGAGTTCTACGAGGCCATCACGCCCTCGCACCTGACCGATGACGCGCAGTCGGTCATGCGGCAGGCCCTGGCGGGGATGCTCTGGTCCAAGCAGTGCTACTACTTCGACGTTGACAAGTGGCTGCGTGAGCGGAATTTCCACCCGCTGCGGATGCCGCTGTGGCGGGGGACACGCAACGAGTCCTGGTTCCACATGTTCAACCACGACGTGGTGTCCATGCCCGACAAGTGGGAGTACCCCTGGTACGCGGCCTGGGATCTGGCGTTCCACTGCATCCCGCTCGCCATGGTCGACCCGGACTTCGCCGAATCCCAGCTGGACCTGATGCTCTCTCAGGAGTACCTGCACCCGACCGGCCAGATGCCCGCCTACGAGTGGAATTTCGGCGACGTGAACCCTCCGGTGCACGCCTTCGCGACCCTCTTCCTGCAGAACCTGAAGGCCAACCTGGGCGACGTGGACGTTCCGTTCCTGCGCAAGAGCTTCTCCCGGCTGCTGCTGAACTTCACCTGGTGGGTGAACCGCAAGGATCCCACCGGGCACAACGTGTACGAGGGCGGCTTCCTCGGCCTTGACAACATCGGCGTGTTCGACCGCAGCGCCGAGCTGCCCACCGGCGGGCGGCTCGAGCAGGCCGACGGCACCGCCTGGATGGCGCTGTTCAGCCAGAACATGCTTGAGCTCGCCCTGGATCTCCTTGAGTACGACGAGACGTATGAGGGGTTCGTGCTCAAGTTCGTGGAGCGCTTCTTCTGGATCGCGGCCGCCATGGACCCGATCGGCGAGCGACCCGACGAGATGTGGGATGAGGAGGACGGCTTCTTCTACGACGTGCTGCGCCTGCCCGACGGATCCGGCACCCGGATCAGGGTCCGCTCCCTGGTGGGCCTGCTGCCGATCTGCGCTACGACGGTCATCGAACCAGAGCTCATCCAGCGCTATCCGGAGATCGCCGAGCAGGTGGCCGGGTTCCTCGAGCGCAATCAGGACCTGCTGGCCAACATCGCCGACCCGTTCGTGCCCGGCGTGCACGGCCGCCGCCTGCTGTCCCTGGTGAACGAGGACAAGCTGCGGCGGATACTGGCGCGCATGCTCGACGAGGACCGCTTCCTCGGCCCGCACGGGATCCGGTCGATCTCGCGCTGGCACCTCGACCACCCGTATGTCTTCGATGTCCACGGCGTCGAGCACCGCGTGCAGTACGAGCCCGCTGAGTCGACGAGCGGAATGTTCGGCGGCAACTCCAACTGGCGCGGGCCAGTCTGGTTCCCGATGAACCTGCTCCTGATCCGGGCCCTGATCTCGCACTACCGCTACTACGGCGACAGCCTGAAGATCGAGTGCCCGACCGGCTCAGGGAACATCATGACGCTGTTCGAGGTGGCCCAGGAGCTGTCGCGGCGGCTGGCCACCATTTTCCTGCGGGACAGCGAGGGACGGCGTCCGGTCTACGGCGGGGCAAAGCTGTTCCAGGAGGACCCGCACTGGCGTGACCTGGTGCTGTTCTACGAGTACTTCCACGGCGACAACGGGGCAGGGCTCGGCGCCTCGCACCAGACCGGATGGACAGGCCTGGTGGCGAAGCTGATCCAGAGCCTCGGGCAGTTCGACGCCGACACCGTCCTCGACGATCCGCACTGGCCGATGGCCCGTCCCTACCGCCGTCCGACCGCGCCCTGAGCGTCCTATAAGAATCATTCATCGGAACGATCCGTGCCGGCTTCCCCGGCCCTGCCTGCTCCGGTGGGTGCCGAGCCGGAATCCGGCGCGCTCGCCGCGGCGGCCGGCTCGGTCCCCTGGATGCCGGCCTCGGCGAGCGTGAGCGGTGCCCGCCGGTTCAGCGACACGGCGATGAGGGGATACACCAGGACCGAGAGCACGCCCGCGCCGATCAGGGCGGCGGCCGTGGCCGGGATCATGACGCCGTCTTCCTGGCCGATCTCCGCCAGGGCGATGAGCAGCGGCAGCGAGGTTGCCGTGATGAACGTCATCTCCACCCGCTGGCGCATCGGCAGCGCCCGCCGGTACACCAGCATCGACGGCAGGCCCCGGACGATCAGCAGCAGGAGGAACAGCGCGAGCAGCCGGAGCGGGTCCTGGCTGATCGCCTTCAGGTCGATGCTCATTCCCGACGAGACGAAGAAGATCGGGATGAATATCCCGTACCCGACCGCGTCGAACTTGCGTTCCAGGCTCGTGGTGTCGATCTTGAGCCGGTGCGTCCAGACGCGCAGCACGATCCCGGCCAGCATGGCGCCGAGAACGACGTCAAGGCCGAACCGGCTCGCGACGGCGAGCAGCACGAACAGCAGGACCACGGCCCAGCGCAGCGTGATCTGCCCGGTCGCGTCCTGGCCCTCCCGGATGATCCGCTGCACCGCGCCGCTGCTGGCCAGCCACGGCACGACCGACAGGACCAGGGCGAGCACCCCGACCAGGGCCACCGAGGCGAGCGCGATGAAATGACCCCGGCGCGTGAGGAAGACGGCGATGATCAGGATGGGGAAGAGCTCGCCGACGGCGCCCGCCGCGTACACGTACCGGCCGAACTGGCCGGCCAGCATCCCGTTGTCCCGCAGGATCGGCAGCAGCGTGCCCAGTGCCGTGGTAGTCAGCGCCAGCCCGACCGGCACGTAGTCCTTGATATAGCCGGCGGCGGTGAGTCCCGCCGCCACCCCGATGGCGATGAGGGCGGAGATCAGCCAGCCGACGATCGCGAGTTTGCCGGGAAGTTCGCGCAGCAAGTGCGGCTCCAGCTCGTAACCGGCCAGCAGGAACAGGAAACCGAGCCCGATGTTGGCCAGCAGCTGGATGCTCGCCGACTCGGCGAGCCCGAGCACGTGCGGGCCGATCAGGATGCCGCCGAGCAGGAAGATCACGACCTGCGGAATGCGCGGGCCCGGCAAGGCGGCGACCACGAGCGGCGCGAGCGCGGCCACCACCGCGACCGCTACCAGGTCATCGAGTCCCTGCAAGAGGTTCACGACAGTCGGCCGGCCCCGCCTGCGCTTGCTGTCATCCGGCCCCCCGAACGGTGATACCTGAGGGGTACCCAGCCGGGCCGCTCCTTAGCACGCTGACTTTCCGGCGCCGCCGCCGTCTATACGTCGGGAAGGTCAGGTGAGGGCGGCGTGCGCGACCGGCACCGGCTGCTGGCGCTTCGCGGCTGGCCCAGGACTCGCGTGCCCAGGCTGCCGCGCGTGCGCTGGCACTGGCGTGCGCTCGGCCGGGGCCGCTGGGGCCGCTGGGGCCGTCGGGACCGTCAGGACCGTCGGGGCCGCGTGCCGTGGCCGTCGGACGGGGGCTCGTGGGCCTGGCTGGAACCGTATCCCGGACCGTTCGCCGGCCCGCCCGCGTCGTCGCTGTCGCTCGCCTTCGTCGCCGCCCTGCAGCGGCTGCCGCCGCAGGAGCGCGCCGCGCTCGTGCTCAGCGACGTGCTCGACTTCGCCCCGGCCGACGTGGCCGAGATCCTCGGCCGCGAGCCGGCCGCGGTCGCCGCCCTGCTGGGCCGGGGCCGGGCGGCGGTCGCCGGGGTCCTGCCGC
>JASHXJ010000199.1 GCA_030043595.1 Trebonia sp. | reverse complement strand
GATGCTCGGCGCCGGGCTGGCCCAGCTGCCCGCGGCACTGGTGATCGCGGGGATCGCGGCCGCCGCGTTCGGCCTGATCCCCGGGCAGTCCGCCGCGGTTGGCTGGACGGCGGTGGGCCTGGCCGTCCTGATCAACATCTTCGGGCAGGTGCTGCAGCTCTCCCACTGGGTGCTGGACATCTCCCCGTTCACCCATGTTCCCCGGCTGCCCGGCGGGGCCGTCTCCGCGCCGCCGCTGCTGTGGCTGTCGCTGCTCGCGCTGGCGCTCGGCGCGGTCGGCCTGGCCGCCCTCCGCCATCGCGACATCGCCTGACAGCTGTGGCGATATATCCCTTTCTGCGCCGATTCGACCATAATTTTCCCTCGCGACACGCCGATATACCCGTTCCGGTGGCGGCGGCGAATGTTTGTCGAGATGATGTTGTGACCTTGCCCGCTAGGTACAAACGTCAGACACAGAGGTGACCGCCACATGAGGAGCGGATGGCCGCATACCGAGGATGGCCGTGGGAGGCTTCCAGCGGATCAGCGGCACGCGCCGTTCGGCCCGGACATCTCATGGCCAACCGGATACTCCGACCTGGAGTACCGGGACGGCGACTACCGCTACCCGGCGCCGCAGGCGCCGGCCCAGGGCCACGGCGAGCACCCCTACGCCGCACTCTCCGCATCGGGGTATGACGTCCCGAGTGGCTACGCCCGGCCTGGCGACGACTTCGGTTACGGCGACCCCGGCTACAGCAACCCTGGTTACAACGGCCCGGTCGCGCAGGACGCCGGCATCCCGGGCACCCGCACAGTGCGCGGCTACGTCGAGGCCGGCCCCGCGCCGCAGCCCGGCTACTCCCAGCCCGGCTACCCGCTTTCCGCGCCTACCGGCCCCGCGCCCGCGCGATCCGGCTACGGCCCCGGGTACGGCGAGCCCAGTCACATCGAACTGGCCTACCCGCTGCCGCGAGCGGACTACCACGCGGCGGACACGTATCAGCAGCCGTGGGACTACGACCAGCCGCTCCGGTACGAGGACGGCGAGCGGTCCTACCCGGCTCCCGGCGGCTACGACCGCTCGGGCGGCTACCCGCAGCTGAACGGCTACGGGGCCGTCAGGCACGACGCCCCGGCGTACGACCCCGCTGACTACAACGGCTCCGCCTATTCGCGGCCGGGCATCGACGGCCCGGGCTACGACCTGTCCGGCATCATCGGGACTGGCGACTTCGCGGCCGTCGGCTACGACGAGCCGGGCTACGACCGGCTCGCCTACGACGACCCCCGCTACGACAGCCGGCGGTATGGCGGTTCGGCTCCGGACGCGCGCCGCGACACCCGGCCCGGGCCCCGCTTCGACGACACGCGCTTCGACGTGCCCCGCTTCGACGAGACACGGCTGGACAGCCTGTGGCTGGCGAGTGAGGACGTCCGGCGCGACGAACCCGTCGGATACGGAAACGACGGGTTCGGCACAGTCGGCACGGATCGTTCCGGATATAGGGAACGCGGGACCGGCGGTGCCGCGGATTTTGCAGGTCGGCGGCACCGTTTCGACGACACGCGGTACGACCTGCGCGTCAGTGACCTGGGCATCGACCACACCAGGTTCGACGTTCCGGCCTTCGACGAGACGCGCATCGACAACCTGCGCTCGTCCGGGACCGGCCTGCTCGCGCCCTCCGCCGACCCCTGGTCCGAGTTCGACGAGTACGACGACCTGAACCTTGACGACGAGCTCGCCGAGGTTCCCGCCGCCTTCGCGCGTACCGCGGAGCGGCGCGGCGACGACACCGCCACGCGGCGCGCGATCGGCCGCCGCCGCGGTCGCAGCGGCGACCGCCGGCAGTGGATGGCGCTCGGCGCCATCGCGGTCGTCGCGGCAGGCGCGATCGGCTGCGTCCTCATGAAGTACGTGTTCTCCGGGCCGAGCGGGCCCGCGCACACGATCGTGGCGCCTAACCAGGTCGACGGGTTCACCCGCATGCCGAACCTCGAGAAGGAGATGAAGGTCTCCGCGCTGCGCAGCGAGGTCATGAGCAGCAGCGCCGGCCAGGCCAGCGACGTCGTTTCCGCCGTGTACCAGCAGGGCAGCTCCGCCCCGGGCGGTGACCCGCAGATCTTCATGTTCGTGGGCGGCAAGCTATCCAGCGCCGCGCCGGCCACGTCGATCGCCAACTTCACCCAGACCTATCCCGGCGCCACGGTGGTGCCAGCCGGACCGCTCGGTGGCGAGGCGGCGTGCGCCGAAGCCCAGTCCAACGACCAGGGCGTCGCGATGTGCGTGTGGTTCGACAACGACAGCTTCGGTGAGCTCGTGTCGCCGACGATGACGACGGCCAAGCTCGCGACCACGCTGGACGCGGTCCGCCCGGGCCTCGAGCTCTACGCGAAGTAGCCCGGCCCCTCGCCGGGCGAATCCCGGTACCGTCGGTCTCCGGCTTCCCGTCGCACGGGTGAGAAGGCGCGGCGGTCAGCTCTCCTTCGGGTCGCTGTCAGCGGGCTTTGCGGGTTCCGGCCGCGACTGCGCGGGCGGAACGGTAGCCGGCCGGCGGCGGATGGTCAGCCGGGTGACCGCGAGCACGAACGCCAGGGCGAGCACGCCGAGACCGGCAAGCTGCGCGCCGACGACCTGCGACCCCAGTGGCAGGGCGGATGTGTTGGCGACCGTGCTCGCGCCGGCCTTCCGCTGGCCGGGGCTGGGCGACGGGGAAGTCGGCGAGGGCGACGGGGAGAGCGTCGGGAACAGCCCCGCCGCGTTGCCGCCGGGGCTCAGTGTCGCGCTCTGGCCGCCCGTGCCGCTCGCGCCCCCGGTCAGGTACGGCAGGCTGCCGACCGGCAGCGGCGAGGTGTCCACGGTCGTCCCGCCGGGGCCGAGGGCGATACCGGTCTCGACCGCTACGGTCACGGACGCCTCCGGGTCCTTGGGCAGGTGTGCCGCGCTCGCCAGGACCGTCAGCTGCACGGACGCCACTGACGTCGCCGTGGCCGGCACGGTCACCTGCGCTAGCAGCTGCCGCTTAGTCGCCTTCGCGTCCATCTCGCCGAGGTAGCAGGATGCGGTTCCGTCCTCGCTGCCGCAGCCGAAGCTGAACTGCGGCGACAGGCTCGCCGGCGCCGCCACCAGGCGGATGGTGGCCGCGGGCACGTCGCCGCCTACCATCCAGGCGCTGACAATCCACTGGGCGGCCTGGCCGTGCTCGACGCTCGGCTGGGTGCGCTGGATGGCGACGCAGAGGCTGACCGGTACCGGTGCCGCCGTTCCCGTGCCGCCGCCCCGGCCGCGGCTGGGCGGGGCCGTGGGGCTGGGCTTGCCTGTGCTGTCCGGCGTGGCCGTGTGCGGCGTCTTGGTGCCGGCCGGGGTGGCGCTCGGGGTCGCCGGGTCG
>JASHXJ010000198.1 GCA_030043595.1 Trebonia sp. | reverse complement strand
CGATCCCGGGTGCCCCGCCGATGGCGGGCGTCCCGGGCGTCCCAGGCGTCCCGGGCGCGCCGGTGCCCGCAGGCGTCCCGGGCGCGCCGGGCCGGGCATCGGGCGGCGACGCCACCAGCGCGCTGCGGATACTGATACCGGTCAAGGCATGGCTGACCGACCCGACGCTCCGCCAGTGGCCGAAGCTGCTCGTCGCGGTGTACGCCCTGGTGCCGGTGATCGCCCTGGTCCCGCTGCAGAGCTCCGCCGACCTCACCACCATCGGATGGGTGTACAGCCTGTACATCGCGCCGCTGTGGGCGCTGGTCTTCTGGTGGCTGATCCGCCCCGGCCCGATCGGCAGGCTGCACCTGGCCATCGCCGCGATCATCATCGCCGCGGAGTACGTCCTGATTCCGGCACTGACCATCCCCTGGGAGGACAACCTCGCGCCGAAGGACGCGAGCCACAACCTGCTCTCCTGGATCGTGGGGGTAGGCCTGGCCGAGGAGATCACGAAGGCCCTGCCGGTCCTCGTCCTGGCGATCGTCTTGCTGAAAGCCCGCAACACCAAGCTTGACGTGCGGATGTGGATGTTCCTTGCCACGCTGTCCGGCCTGTTCTTCGGGGTCTACGAGGCGTCGACCGTATACGCGCCCCACGACCTGCAGGCGGTCAGCGCCACGACCGTGTTCGGCATACCGTCGCTGCTCGAGCGCGTGTTCGTGGACGGCCTGCAGCACGCCCTCTGGGCCGGGGTGGCAGGGTTCTTCATCGGCCTGGGCACCAACTACCGCCGCCGGCGGATCCTGCTGTGGGCCCTCGGCATCGCGATCCCCGCGGTCCTGCACGGCCTCAACGACTGGAGCCTGAGCGGGGTTTTCGGGATGAGCTTGTGGCCGTGGATCCTCATCCAGGCGTTCTCGGTCTTCCTGTTCCTCGGCTACGCCTCGTCGGCGCACGCGATCGAGCAGGAGGTCCGGCATACCCCGATCTTCCGCGGCCAGTCCATGCTGCTCGATGTGTCGCGCATGCAACGGCCGCCGGACGGGGGATGAGACCAGCTCTCGGTCAGCCGGCCAGAATCCGGGCCGGGTTGCGGATGAGCATCGCGTCGATCTCGTCCGCGGTGACGCCGTGCTCCTGCAGGTACGGCAGCACGTCCTGGCTGATGTGCAGGTAGTGCCACTGCGTGAGGTCATCGAGCGAGCCCGGCCCGAACCAGTCGATGTAGCAGCACGTGTCGTGCGACAGCACCATGCGGTCGGCCAGGCCGCGGCGGCATAGCTCGGCGACCAGGGCGGACCTGGCCTCGAAGGTGGCGAAGTGGTCGATGCCGAAGCGGTCCATGCCGAGCGTGAACCCGGCCTCGGCCATCTCCTGCAGGTAGCCGGGGTCGGCGACGGCGTCGCCGCTGTGGCCGAGGACGACCCGGTCCAGGTTGGCGCCCTCCTGCTTGAGGATTTCGAGGATGGCCGGGCCGTGCTTGCTGGCGGCGTGGGTGTGGATCGTAACCGGCGTCCCCGTCTGCGCGTGCGCCTGCGCCACGCACCTGAGCACCTGCTCGACGCCGGCGGTCAGGCCCTTCTCGTCCACCGCGCACTTGAGCATGCCGGCCTTGACGCCGGTGCCGGCGATGCCCGCTGTGATGTCGCGGACGAACAGCTCGGTCATGGCCTGCGGCGGACGGCGCCAGAAGAACAGCGGCACCTCGTCGAACGTGTAGCAGCCAGTGGCGACCACGATGTTCAGGCCGGGAACCTGCTCGGCGGTCCGCTTGACGCGCGGGACGTTCCGGCCCTGGCCGATCACGGTGACGTCGACGATCGTGCTGATCCCGTGCTCAGGGAGCTGGCTCAGGCGCCGGACGGCGTCCGCGACGCGCCGGTCCTCCTCGCCCCACTCATCGGGGTAGTTCTGCTGGACATCGGCGGTGAGCACGAACACGTGCTCGTGCATCAGCGTGCGGCGCAGCGCGGCGGCGTCGACCGGGCCGAGCACCGTCTGTACCTGAGTCATCGGGCGTCTCCTTCCCCAGCGGAATCCTCTCGCACTTCACCGGGGTGTCAACACGCCCGACACGGACGAGCGGCCCGCGGTCACCGGATGTCCACGTTTTGTCAATGACTGCTCCCGGCGGCAAGTGCGACAATCGCCTCAATATGAGCTTTCGGAAGCCTACGGCTGCCGCGCTGGCAGTTCTTGCGGCGGTGATTCTCGCGCTGTCCTCTTGCGGGACTTCGGGAAGCACCCTGAAGACTCACGTCGCTGATCAGCCGACCGTCAAGGAACACCAGCGCGGTGAAGTGGCATTCACGATCGACTGGGGAGAATGCCTTGTCAGCGTCATACCCATCGTCGGGGAGGCCAAGTACATCGTTGACTTCCCGAACACGCTGAAGAAGCTGCAGTTCGTCAACCCGTACGAGTCTCCGGGAGACCTCTACCTGGCGCTTAAGTCGTTCCCGTATGTGTACGGGGAATGCTGGCCGACGTCCGCAAGCCCGCAGCAGAGCACGTCGGGCGCGGCACCGAGCACGTCGGGCGCACCGCCGGCTCCCGGGAGCACGGTGCCCGCCTGGGCGGGGAGCCTCGGCGCGGGCGTCGTCGTTGAGCCGCCGTCGGCGGGCGTGGGCACTGACAGCGTATTCGGGTACATAAACGGTCTCCTCCCCCAGGATGCACCACAGTCCTGCCAGTACGTCGTCGCAAGCTCCCGGAGCGCCTGCCAGAGCGTGCTGAATAGCTCCGCCCAGAATGGGACGTTCGTCGAAGTCACCTATCAATCGCTGGATATCGGGTACGCGGCCATCGACGGCGACGAGGCGCTGGTCGTTCTCGACTATGCCGAGCTGTGCCTGCAGGTCGGCATCCAGGAGAACTTCCTGCCCGACAATAACGATCCCGCCGCGCTCCTCGACAGCGGGCAGTCGTTCAGCGCTCTGTGGACGGCGGCGACATCCGGCAGGGACAACGAGATCGAGCTAATCCCGCTGCTGAACGAGAACGGCACGTGGTATATCGATTACAGTCAATTCCCGTATCCCAGA
Source organism: Trebonia sp. (assembly GCA_030043595.1). Classification (GTDB taxonomy): domain Bacteria; phylum Actinomycetota; class Actinomycetes; order Streptosporangiales; family Streptosporangiaceae; genus Trebonia. The sequence continues at coordinate 5,843 of JASHXJ010000198.1, read as the reverse complement.
TACAGTTAGCCGCTTTCCCCTGCGCGACTTAGGGTTTCCTGGCGACCACGCCGTAGAACGGGATCACGTCGTCGAAGCGGGGGTCGCCCGCGGCGGGCCGCCAGTCGCAGATGGGCACCAGGCCGGGCGGGACCGGCTCCAGGCCCGCCACCAGGCCGGCGATTTTCTCCCGGGAGCGCGGCGTGATCGGCTGCGACGCCAGCCGGTTCCACTGGCGGATCGCCGCCGGATAGGCCGGGTGCAGGTCACTGGCCGGATGGTAGAGGGCGACGTAGCTGCCGGACCGCGTGGCGGCCACCAGCGCGGACACGGCCGCGGTGGCCGCCGCGGTGTCCGCTATGAAGGACAGCCCGGACACCGACAGCAGCAAGATGGCGACCGGACGGCTGAAGTCCAGCGTCTCCCGGGCTCCCGCCACGATGCCCGCGCAGTCGCGAACATCGGCGTCCAGGCAGCTGGTGGCGCCCCCCGGCGCGGACGTCGTCAGCGCCCGGGCATGGGTAAGGACCATCGGGTCGTCGTCCACGTAGACGATGCGGCAGCGCGGGTCTACCGACTGGGCGATCTCATGGGTGCGGCGCGATATGGCAAGGCCGGTCCTGATGACGAGGAACTGCCTGACGCCGGCCTCGCCGACCAGGTACCGCACCACGCGCTCATGGAACGCGCGCGCGGCGGGCACGATCGCGGCGACGACAGGCGCCACCGCGACCATCGCCCGCACCGCTTTCCGGTCGGCCTCGAAGTTGTCCCGGCCGCCACTGAGGTAGTCGGCGGCGCGGGCGGTGTTCGGCGTCGCCGTGTCGATCCGCTCAGCCCTGGCCCGCCGCGTGGTGTCCTCGCGCCAGTCGTCCATCATCCATTCCCTCCCCACTACAGCTTCCTCGCGGCCACGCCGTGACTCGCCGCGCGTGTACGCGGCGGCAGCAGCGAACGGGACGGCTCGCGCATGATCCTCTCCCGGCGTCGCGAAGGGGGTCGCCGGGGTCTAGGGCGAGACTGGGCAGTCGTCAGTGCGCTTGACAACAACATGGCTAACCTACTTTCGCACCTGGCCTCCGTCAATTCCCCGGCTGAGGGCGGCCGCCGCCGTCCCGGGCTTGCGGGCGGCCACGGTGTAGACCGGGACCACGTCGTCGAAACGGGGGTCGCCCGGGGCGGGCCGCCAGTCGCAGACAGGCACGAGTCCCGGCGGGACCAGCTCCAGCCCCGCTACGAAGCTGGCGACCTCGTCCCGGGAGCGGTGCGTTACCAGCTGCGGCGATACCTGGTTCCACCGGCGGGCGGCCTCGCGCATCGCGGGGTACAGGTCGCTGGCCTGGTGGTAGAGGGCGATGTAGCTGCCGGGCGGGATGGCCGACACCAGCGCGGACACCTGCGCGGCGGCCGCCGCGGTGTCCGCGACGAAGGACAGCGTGGACGTGGACAGCAGCAAGACCGCGACCGGCTGGCCGAAGTCCAGCGTCCGCCGGGCGCCCGCCATGATCGCGGCGGGGTCGCGGATGTGCGCGTCGACGCAGTCGATGACCCCCGCGCGCGTAGACCTCGTCAGCGCCCGGGAATGGGCGAGCACCATCGGGTCGCTGGACGCGTAGACAATGCGACAGCGCGGGTCCGCTGACTGCGCGACCTCGTGCGTGCGACCCGATTGGGCCAGGCCCGGGCCGACGTCGATCAGCTGCCGCACTCCTGCCTCGGTGACGAGGTACCGCACCACCCGGCGATGGAAGGCGCGCACGGCGGGCACGATCGCGGCCACGACAGGCGCCACCGCGGTCATCGCCCGCACGGCCCTCCGGTCGGCCTCGAAGTTGTCCCGGCCGCCATTGAGGTAGTCGGCGGCCCGCGCGGCGTCCGGCACCGCGGTGTCGATCAGCTCGGCCCTGGCCCGCCGGGTGGTGTCCTCGCGCCAGTCGTCCATCATCCATTCCCGCCCCACTACGGCCTCCTCGCGACCACGCCGTGCATGGGAATGACCTCTTCGAACCGGGGGCTGCCCGGTGCGGGGCGCCACTCGCCGATGGGCACCAGTCCGGGCGGGACCAGCTCCAGGCCGGCCACCAGGCTGGCGACCTCATCACGGGAACGGAGCGTGACTACCTGCGACGACAGCTGGTTCCACCGGCGGGCGGCCATCTCCAGCGCCGGGTTCAGCTCGCTCGCTATGTGATGGATCGCGATGTGACTGCCGGACGGCGCGGCGCGGGCCAGCGAGGAAACGACGTCCGCGGCCGCCGCGGTGTCCGCGATGAAGGCGAGGATGAACAGCAGCATGACCGCGACCGGCTGGCCGAAGTCCAGCGTCTCCCTGGCGCCGGCGATGATCGCGTCAGGATCGGTGACGTCAGCCTGGACGTAACCGGTGGCACCGTGGTCGTCGCCGGCGCCGTCGGGCCCGGGCCGCATGAGCGCCCGGGCATGAGCGAGTACCAGCGGGTCGCTGTCGGCGAACACGATGCGGCAGCCCGGGTCTTGCGACCACACGATCTCGTGCGCGTCATTCTGCGTCGGCAAGGTGACGCCGACGTAGATGAACTGGCGCACGCCCGCCTCGTGGATCAGGTAACTGACCACCCGCTGGTGAAAGGCGCGCCAGGCGGGCCCGATCAAGCCGATGATCGGTGCCGCCGCGACAAGCGCCCGCGCGGCCTTCCTGTCCGCCTCGAAGTTGTCCTTCCCGCCGTCGAGGTAGTCCGCGACCCGGGCCGCGTTCGGCACCGTGGTGTCGACCAGGCCGGCCTCCACCCGGCGCGCCTCTTCCAGCCGCCAGTCTTCCGTCACCGACGCTCTCCCCTCACGGCTTCCGCGCGACCAGGCCGTGCACCGGCACCACGTCCTCGAAACGGGGATCGCGCGGCGCGGGCCGCCATTCGCAGATCGGCACGATGCCGGGCGGGACCAGCTCCAGGCCAGCTATCAGGCTGGCGACCTCGTCACGGGAGCGGAGCGTGACCCGCTTCGACGACAGCTGGTTCCACCGGCGGGCGGCCGCGACTATGGCTGGGTGCAGGTCGCTGGCCTGGTTGTAGAGGACGACGTAGCTGCCGGAGAGCACGCCTGCCAGCAGCGTGGACAGGACGGCCGCGGCCGCCGCGATGTCCGGGATGAAGGCCAGTGTGGCCAGCAGCAAGACCGCGACCGGCTGGCCGAAGTCCAGCGTCTCACGGGCGCCCGCCACGATCGCTGCGGGGTCGCGCGCGTCGGCGTCCAGGTACGCCGTGACACCGCCAGGCGCGGACCTCATCAGCGCCCGCGCGTGGGTCAGCACCATCGGGTCGGTGTCGACGTAGACGACGCGGCAGCACGGGTCTGCCGACTGCGCGACCTCGTGCGTCCTGCATCCGGCGGCCGAGCCCGTGCCGATGTCCAGGAACTGCCTGATGCCTGCCTCGGCGGCCAGGTACCGCACCGCGCGCTGGTGGAAGGCGCTCGCGGCGGGCGCGATCGTGGCGGCAACCGGCGCCGCGGCGATCAGCGCCCGCACCGCCTTCCGGTCGGCCTCGAAATTGTCCCGGCCACCGACCATGTAGTCGCCGACCCGTGCCGCGTTCGGCACCGTGGTATTTACGAGCGCGGCCTTCGCCCGGCGCGCGCTGTCCTGCCGCCAGTCATCTTCCACATGGACCCCTCCCCCAGTTACGGTCTCCTCGCGACGGCGCCGCAGCGCGGCAGCGCCCCGGCATATGCCGGGTCGCCGTCCGCTGGGCGCCGCTCATGCACCTCCGCGATGCCGGATTCGACCAGCCCGAAGCCGCCGAACCAGGCGGCAGCCTCGTCGGCTGGGTCAGTGAAGCTCAGGACGCCGGTAACGTTCGGCGCCGTCGGATCGATCCGGGTCAGCTGCACCGGCTGAGCTGCTGCTCTGCTGAGCCACTCATCCCGCACCGTTAGCCAGCCCCTCGCCGATCGCCTCTTCCGCCGTGTTGCTTACGCAATCACGGCATCACTCACAGATACCGCATGTTTATCACAGATCGGCGCGGGCTGACACCAGTGTCATACTTTGTGACCGTGCACACCGCCCCGGTCGGCGCGCAAGGGCGTCCCGTTGACCTTGGCGGCGATCCCGGTCCGGTCCAGGTACGGGGTGATCCCGCCGAGGTGGAACGGCCAGCCGGCGCCGAGGATCATGCACAGGTCGATGTCCTCGGCCGCGGCGACCACGCCCGCGTCGAGCATGATCCGGATCTCCTGAGCGAGCCCCTCGAGCGCCCGCGCGAGAACCTCCGGCCCGGTCGACGGGCTGTCGCCGCCGGCGAGCGCCGCGAGAACCTCCGGATCGACCGACAGGTCCGGGAGGTAGACCGCGGTCTTCCCGGACCGCACCAGCGCGCGCAGCTTCGGCGACACGGCGAAGCGATCCAGGTACGCGGCGGCCAGCGTCTGCGTCACGTGCAGCGCGACCGCCGGCCCGACAAGCTGCAGCAGCAGGAACGGGGTCATCGGCAGCCCGAGCGGGTCGGCCGCGTGCTCGGCGACCTCGAACGGGGTCCCTTCGTCCACCGCGGCGATGATCTCGCCGAGGAACCGGGTAAGCAGCCGGTTGACCACGAAAGCGGGCTGGTCGGCGACGATCACGCAGTTCTTCTTCAGTGCCTTGCCGACCGCGAGCGCGGTCGCCACCGCGGCGTCGCAGGTCGAGGCGCCGCGGGCGACCTCGACGAGGGGCAGCACCGCGACCGGGTTGAAGAAGTGGAACCCGACCACCCGCTCGGGGTGAGCGAGGCTGGCGGCCATCGCGGTCACCGACAGCGATGACGTGTTGGTGGCGAGCACGCAGTCCGGCCGGACCACAGCCTCGAGCTCGGCGAGCACCTGCTGCTTGACCGCGAGCTCCTCGAAGACCGCCTCGATGACGACGTCGGCGTCGGCGAACACATCCTTCGACACCGAGCCGCTCACCAGCGCCTTCTGCCGGTTCGCGGCGTCCGGCGACAGGCGCCCGCGCGCCAGCTGCCTGTCGATCTCCGCGTGCACGTGACCGACGCCGGAGTCCACGCGGGCCTGGTCCAGGTCGGTCAGCACCACGGGGACCTGCAGCCGGCGGGCGAACAGCAGCGCGATCTGCGCGGCCATCAGCCCGGCGCCCACCACGCCGACCTTGGTGACGGGCCTGGCAAGCGACCGGTCCGGCGCGCCGGCCGGGCGCTTCGCGCGCTTTTGCACCAGGTCGAACGCGTACAGCCCGGCGCGCAGCTCGTCGCTGAGCAGCAGGTCCGCGAGGGCCTCGTCCTCGGCCGCGAACCCCTCGTCGCGGGTCCGTGTCCGTGCCCCGGCCACCAGGTCGAGCGCCCGGTACGGCGCCGGAGCCGCGCCGTGCAGCCTGCCGTCCAGGAGAAAGCGCGCGCCGGCCACCGCGGCATCCCACTCCCGCGGCGGCGCCAGCGGCGCGCGCGCCACGGTCAGCGAGCCCGTCAGCACGTCCGCCGCCCAGCGCAGTGACTCCTCAAGGAAGTCCGCCGGCTCGAACATCGCGTCGGCGATGCCGAGTCCGAACGCCTCGGGGCCGCGCAGCATCTTGTTCTGCGACAGCGGGTTCTCGATGATCACCTTCAGCGCGGCGGCGGGCCCGATCAGCCGCGGCAGCAGGTAGGTGCCGCCCCAGCCGGGGACCAGGCCGAGGAAGCACTCGGGCAGGGCGACCATGCCGGCGCCCGAGGAGATCGTCCGGTAGGCGCAGTGCAGCGCGACCTCGAGCCCGCCGCCGAGCGCCACCCCGTTGATGAAGCAGAACGACGGCACGCCGAGCTCGCCGAGCCGGCGGAACACCGCGTGCCCGAGCCGTCCGATGGCCAGCGCCTTCTCCCGGGTGTCGGCCAGCGCCGCGCCGTCCAGGTCCGCGC
>JASHXJ010000197.1 GCA_030043595.1 Trebonia sp. | reverse complement strand
CCACGTGCGACAGCCGCACCGGAATCGGCTCCTTCTCCTCGATCGCCCGGTGCCGGCGGACCGCAACGTCGCTGGAGACCTCGATCGTCCGGCCGTCGATATCGAAGAACCGGAAGCCGTAGCCGCCGCCGAGCGTGCCGAGCGTCCCGGGCTCGCTGACGAGCCGGACCCCGGCCGCCGTCAGCCTCGCGGCCAGCTCGTCGACGTGTGCGGCGTTCTGCGCGCCGAACGCGACGAGGTCCAGCCGCTTGTCCCCCGCGCGCAGCCGCAGCACGTACTGCTCCGGCGACCCGTCGGCGGCGAGGAACGCCACGCCGGTGTCGCCGCCCACCTGGACCAGGCCCCAGACGCTCGTGTAGAAGGCGAGCTGCCGGCCGAAGTCCGGCGCGGCGATGTCGACGTGACGCAGATGAGTGATGAGCCGCTCAGGCATGCGTGGTGAGCCTCTCAGGAACGCAGGTGCTTCGCTGGCAGCCGAGCCCGGTGATCCCGGCCTCCATGCCCACGGCGAACGGGCGCGCGCGGCTGCCCGGGCTGTACGTCACACCCGCCTCCCAGATGTCCGGTTAGTTGCCGGAAATCCTAAGAGGGGGCTTCTGACCTGCAAAATGGTGATTCGCAATGCCAGCTATAAGCAGCGCGGTCACCGCGCGGCGACCGCTCCCGCGGCGATGGACCGCAGCCACCGCAGCGCCGGGTCGCTGCCGCGGGCGGGATGCCACCACGCCGCCTCGATGAGGTCGACCGTCCCGAACGGGGGTTCGTGCACGGCTACGCCAGCCGTGGCGGCGACCCGCCGGGCGAGCCGCTCGGGGACGATCGCCACCAGGTCCGTCCCCGCTACGACGAACGGAAGCGGCAGCCAGCCCACCGTGGACACCTGGACATGCCGCGGCACGCCGAGTTCGGCAAGTGCCCGTTCCGCCGGGTTGAGCACCCCTGGCTGCCCGAACGTGGGAGCGGCGTGCGGCAGCTCCGCCAGGCCCGCCAGGGTGAGCTCACCCCCGGCCAGCCGCGGGTTGGCCGGATCGGTGATGCAGACGAAACGGTCGCGGAAGACTTCCTCGCACTCGCCGGGAAATCGGTAGCCGAGCGGGGCGATCACCAGGTCGTGCTGCAGCAGGCCGCGGTCGCTTTCGTGCAGGTCTGGCGGGACCGGGTGCAGCGTCAGCCCGACGCCGGGAGCGAGATCGTGGACCCGGCGCAGCAGCGGCTCGATGAGCACCGCCACCGCGTAGTCGGACATGGCCAGCGAGAACGTCCGGGTACTGGTCCCCGGGTCGAACTCCGGTCGCGCCTCCAGCGTCCGCTCCACCTGGCGCAGGGCCTCACGGACATCGGGCAGCAGCCGCTCGGCCAGCGGTGTCAGCTGGTAGTGGCGGCCGTCCCGGACCAGCAGCTCGTCGTCGAAGTGACGGCGCAGCCGGGCCAGCGCGCCGCTCATCGTGGGCTGGCCCATGTTGATCTTCTCGCCGGCCCTGGTCAGGTTGCGTTCTTCCAGCAGTGCCGCCAGCGCGATGAGCAGGTTCAGGTCGATCGATGAGACGCCACCCATGAGGAAACTCCGCATACGGTTACGATCCGGTAAATACCTCGTGACATTCTCCCAGGTCACGGTCAGCATAGGGCCATGTCGGTCGGAGGCGTCGATCTCAACCTGCTGATAACGCTGCGGGCGCTCCTTGAGGAAGAGAACGTCACGCATGCCGGCGCGCGGCTCGGGCTGAGCCAGCCGTCCATGTCCATCGCGCTGGGCCGGCTGCGGCGGCACTACAAGGATGAACTGCTTGTCCGTGACGGGCGCCAGTACTGCCTGACGCCGCTGGCGAAGACACTGCTGCCGTCGGTGACCGAGTCGCTGCGGCTCGTGGACCTGGCCTTCGGGCGCAGCGAAGCGTTCGTGCCCGGGAAGAGCGAGCAGGTGTTCAGCCTCACGCTGTCGGACTACGCGATCACCGTGCTCATCGAGCCGCTTCTTCGCCGGGTGCACGAGGAGGCCCCGATGGTGGGCCTGAAGCTGTCGCCAATTCCGTGCGACGCGCACGAGAGCGACCGGACGCTGCGCGAGCATGACCTGCTCATCGCGCCGATGGGGTTCGCGTTTCCCGGTGAGTCCGAACTGGTCTTCCGTGACCGCTTCGTGTGCATCGTCGACCCGGGGAACCCCCGGCTGCGGGACGGCTGGCTGTCGCTGGAGGATATCGGCGCGCTCCCGCACGCGGCCGCGTCGTTCGGCCATTCCGGGCTGAACCCGGCCGAGCGCGTGCTCGAGGAACTGGGGGTGCGGCGGCGCGTGCAGGTCAGGGTGGTCGGCTGGCTGCCGCTGCCGTTCGTCGTAGCCGGAACGGACCTGGTGGCGATTGTCCCTGAGCGCCTCGCGCACCGGGTGGCGGGCCCGGCCGGCGTGCTCGTCGTGGAGCCCCCGTTCGGGAACGTCGAGCTGATCGAGGCGGCCTGGTGGCACGCCGCCCGCTCCAGCGACCCCGCGCTGTGCTGGCTCCGCGGCATCCTCCGCGACATCGCGCCCGCCATCACCCCCGCCGCGCACCAGCACTGAGGCCTGGCGGATCCGCCGCGACCCGCATACCTGGGCGCATACCTGGGATTGGCAAAAGCTATTTCCTGCCCCGATTGAGCGCTTCGTACTGTCTCAGCATGGGCAGACTGGACGGACGAACCATCGTGGTCACTGGCGCGGCACGAGGCCAGGGCGCGGCGGAGGCCGAAGCCATCGCCGCGGAAGGCGGTGAGGTCATCGCGACGGACCTGCTCGACGATGAGGGCGCGGCCCTGGCCAACTCGCTCGGCGCGGCCTACCGGCACCTGGACGTGTCGCGGCAGGAGGACTGGCACGCCCTGAGGAACTGGCTGGGCGGCAGGCCAGTGCACGGCCTGGTCAACAACGCTGGCATCGCGATGCGCCCCAGGCTCGATGAGATCTCGGTGGCCGACTGGGACCGCGCGCTCGGCGTCAACCTGACGGGGCCGATGCTCGGCATGCAGGCCATCGTCCCGCTCATGCCCCCCGGGTCCTCGATCGTGAACGTGGGCTCGGTTGCGGCCCTCACGGCGCACCACGCTGTCGCCTACACGGCGAGCAAGTGGGCGCTGCGCGGGCTGACGCGGGTGGCCGCCCTGGAATACGCCAGGCGGGGGATCCGGGTCAACATCATCCACCCGGGCCAGATCGACACGCCGATTCTCGCCGGCGCCAGCCCTGTGTTCCTCGCCGCGTCGCAGGCGATCACCCCGCTCGGCCGGCCGGGCCGCCCGGAAGAGATCGCGCCGCTGGTGGTCTTCCTGCTGTCCGCTGATGCCTCGTACATCACCGGCGCCGAGATCGCGGTGGATGGCGGCCACTCCTCGCACGGCGGCACCAAGACCATCGTCGACGCCATCGACGGCGTCCCATCATGACCGGCGCGAGCGCGCGGGCCGCCCGGCGGGTGGCCGTGGTCACTGGCGGGGCGGGCGCCATCGGCAGCGCGATCGTGGCCGAACTCGGCGCCGCGGGTCATGCCGTAGTCAGCCTCGACCAGGCGGCCGACCCGCCGGTAGACCTGGCTCGCGAGGATCAGGTCGCCGCGGCCGCCGCGGCGGTGCTCCGGCAGCATGAACGCTGTGACGTGCTGGTGCACGCCGCGGCTGCTTTCGACAAGGCCGACCTGGCCGCGGTGGACCTGCCCAGCTGGCGGCGAGTGCAGGCGGTGAACGTGGAGGCGGCCCTGCTGCTGGCCCAGGCATTCGTCCCGGGCATGGCCAGCCGCGGCTTCGGCCGGATCATCGTGCTGGTCTCCGACACGGTCTGGGCACCCCCCGCCGCGGACATGCTCGCCTACGTGACGAGCAAGGGGGCGCTCATCGCTCTGGCCAGGACCCTCGCGATCGCGCACGGGGCCGACGGGATCGCCGTCACCTGCGTCGCCCCGGGGCTGACCGACACCCCAGCCGCCCGCCGTGGCGTACCGGCCGCCGCGTTCGACGACGTGCGGTCGCGCCAGGCGCTGCCCCGCACGCTGGTCCCCGGCGACGTGGCTGCCACGGTGGCGTTCCTGGCCTCAGATAGTGCCGCCGCGCTCACCGGCCAGACCCTGTGCGTGGACGGCGGACTCATCCTGCGCTAGAGAACGGCGATTCCTTCATGACCAGCGAGAACTCACGTGTAGCGATCGTCACTGGCGGGCTTGGCGGCCTGGGCAGCGCCGTAGTGGGGCGGCTGGCTTCCGAGCGGTGCTCGTTCAGCACGGGAGCCGCGTTCGACCTGTCCGGCGGACGGGCGGTGTACTGAGGCGCCGCGGGGGATCTAGTGGCGGGGGATCTAGTGGCGGGGGCCGCGGGCGCGCGGGCGCGCCGGGGGCAGCCATGCATCGGGCTTGCCTGCCACGACGCGATTGCTGACCGTGCCAATGCCCTCGACAGTCAGCGTCACGACGTCGCCCGGGCTCAGCGGCGCAGGCTCGCGGCGCCCGGCCCGCCCCCAGATCTCGGCGAGGCAGCCGCCGCCGCAGGTCCCGGAGCCGAAGACATCGCCTGCGGCGACCATGGCGCCCGCCGAGGCGTACGCGATCATCTCGCCGAAGGTCCACGAGGCGCTGGCCAGAGAATCGTGCCCGAGCACCTGACCGTTCAGCTCGATCGTCATGGTGAGGTCGAGATACCCGTCACGGCTGCGGTACTGCGCGAGCTCATCCCCAGTGACCAGCCACGGGCCGAGTGTGTGCGCGCCGTCCTTGCCTTTCGCGAAACCGAACGGAAGCCGCCCTTCCCGCTGCTGGATGTCCCGCGCCGACCAGTCGTTGAAGATCGTGTAGCCGATGATCGCCGCCTCCGCCTCCTCCGGCGTCAGGTCGGTGCCGCTGCTCCCGAGCACCGCGGCCACTTCGCACTCGAAGTCGAATCGCTCGCTGCCCGGGAACATCGCCACGTCGTCGCGGGCGCCGATGCAGGCATGCGGGTTCGTGAAGTAGAACGCAGGCGCCTCGTACCAGGGGGGCGGCACCTGGGACAGACCCTCCTGGGCGCGGACCACGCCCTCGACGTGCGCCTCGAACGCGACGAAATCCCGGATCGACCGGGGACGGAGCGGAGGCAGCAGCCGGACACTGGATACCGGAACCGGGTCGACCGCTGTCTCGTGGATGGCGGCCTGGCCGGCGGCCAGCAGGGCGGCATGCCCGGCGTCGATCAGGGCGAGCACCGTCGTCCCCGCGGGCAGCGGATGGATCATGTCGCCGGCGACCACACCGCAGCGTTCGGCGGCGCCATCCGCCGGCTCGTAGGTAGCGAATCGCATGAGCAGACGATAGATCGCCGGGCGCCTGGTGTGTCCGCTCGTCTCATTCTTATCGGTGATACCAGGCATAGTCGCGCGCCGCCGTGCTGTGATAGATCGCGAACAAGCCGCCGCGACCTGGCCCGGAGTTGAAGCATGCCTACTGTCCCTCGGCGCGTCGTCACCGGACACGACGATCGCGGCGTCTCCGTCTTCGCACACGACGGCCTGGTTCCTGTGGTCCGCACCGCGCCTGACGGGGCGCTGTTCTACGAGATCTGGAGCACTGCTGCTAGCCCTGCGCCGATCGAGGCGAGCGAGCCGGATCCGGCCACCGGCGCACTGGCGGTCCCGCCTGCGCCGAACGGGACCAAGATCCGGATCAACGAGTTCCCGCCCGGGGTGGTCTCACCCATGCACCGGACGCAGTCGGTGGACTACGGCATCGTGCTCGAGGGCGAGGTCGTGCTCGTCCTCGACGACAGCGAGACCACGCTCGGCGCCGGCGACGTGGTCGTGCAGCGCGGCACCGCCCACCGCTGGGAGAACCGCAGCCGGCAGACGGCGCGGATGGCGTTCATTCTCGTCGACGGCGCCTTCAC
>JASHXJ010000196.1 GCA_030043595.1 Trebonia sp. | reverse complement strand
GTGCATTGACGCGGGCCTGATCTACCTGGCCGAAGACCGCGGCCGGAACGGGATCTTCGCCGACGTCGACATCACGCGCAACGCCACCTCGGCGATCGTGGGACGGCTGCCGCGGCTGGCCGGCACGTTCCTGCGGCCCCGTAAGGAACAGGAGCTGGCCCAGGCCGCCACGCACGAGATGGACGTGCGGGCCAGCTCGATCGCCGCGGCGATGAAGACACTGTCCGGCGGCAACCAGCAGAAGGCCCTGCTGGCTCGGTGGATGCTGGCCAAGCCGCGGGTGGCGATCTTCGACGAGCCCACGCGCGGCGTCGACATCGGCGCCAAGGAGAGCATCTACACGATCATCGAGTCGCTGGCCGCGGCCGGGCTGGCCGCCCTGGTGATCTCCTCCGAGCTCGAGGAGCTGGTCCGTACCTGCGACCGCGTTTACTCCGTGTACGAGGGCCGCATCACCGGTGAGCTGGCCGGCGCCGAGGTCACGCTCGAAGCCCTCGGACAGCTCGCGGTGGGCGCGTGATGACGACGGCCAGGAACGTGCAGACCGCCTCGCCCGCCAGGCCGGAGCTGGCCGCCGGATCGCGGTGGTCCTGGCTGCTGCGCCGCCGCGAGATCCTGGTGAGCGCTGCCATCGTCGTCGTCGTGGCCGCCAGCACGGCGGCGCACCCGTACTTCTGGTCGTCGAGCAACATCGCCTTCATCTTCGCCGACTCGGTGGTCATCGCGTTCCTCGCGCTCGGCGAGTCGTTCGTGATGCTGGGCCGGGGAATCGACCTGTCGGTCGGCGCCATCATGGGCCTGTCGGCGATCGTCGTCGGGTTCCGCATCCAGAACGACGGCATGACGCTGCTCCCCGCCGTCGCTCTCGGCGCGGTCGTCGGCCTCGTCCTTGGCCTTGGTAACGCGGTGCTCGTCGGCGTGGTCCGGCTCCCGCCGATCATCGCGACGCTGGGGACGCTCAGCGTCTACTCGGGCCTGGAATTCGTCGTCACCAACGGGAACCAGGTCGACACGATCCCCAGCTCGATGACGAACCTCGGCAGCGACACGGTGCTGCCTGGCATCCCCGTGATCCTCCTGCTGACCCTGCCGTTCGTGCTGGTGTCCGCGCTTGTGCTGCGGCATACCAGGTTCGGCCGCTCCATCTACGCGGTCGGCGACGACGCCGAGGCGGCGTACCGGGCCGGCATCGGTGTCCAGCGTGTCCTCTTCTCGACCTACCTGATCTGCGGCGTGCTTTCCGGGCTCGGCGGCGTGGCCTTCCTGATCTACACCAGCGGCGCCTCGTCCACCACTGGCCTCGGCGACAACCTCACCGCCATCGCGGCGGCGATCATCGGGGGGACGGCGCTGACCGGCGGCGTGGGCGGCGCGTTCGGCGCGCTGGTGGGCAGCGTGTTCCTCACGGTCACCCTCACCGCGATGAGCTTCGCCCACGTGGCGGACGTGTGGCAGCCGGCCGGGGTCGGGGTGCTCGTCCTGCTGGCGGTCGTCTACGACAGCCGCTCCCGGCGGCGCGGCGGCCGGGTCTGGCGGGGACCGAAGCGGCAGCGGCAGCGAGGCGCCTCATGACGACCCTCGACCTGCCGCGCCGGTGGCGCGTCCCCGCCTGGGGGTTGTGCCTGCTGGTCGCGATCGTCGCCGAACTGGCCTACTTCACCCTGACCACCAGGCAGTTCGCCGGGCACGGCACGGGCATGCTGGCCCTGTCCGAGCAGTTCGCGCCGACCGGCATCCTCGCCATGGGGCTGGCCATGGTGATCCTCACCGGCAACATCGACCTGTCCTGCGGGGCGAGCGCCAGCCTCGCGGCGGTCATCGCCGGCACCGTGCTCGAAAAAGGCGGCAGTCCCGTCGAGGCGATCCTGCTCGCCATCGCGGTGAGCACGGTCTTCGGCCTGTGCAACGGCGTCATCGTGGCGTATGTCGGGATCGACTCGCTGCTCGTGACGCTGGCCACGCAGTTCATCATCACGAGCATCGCGACGTCCGTCGCCGGGGCGTCACCGCCCTTCGGATTCCCGGGCTCGTTCACGCTGATCGGCCAGGGAGCGATCAACGGCGTGCCGATCGCCCTGGAGATCTTCCTGGTGATCGCGCTCGTAGTGATCGTGACCGTCGGCTATACGAACGTCGGCCGGTCGATGACGCTCATCGGCTACAACCTGCGGGCCGCGGAGTACACGGGAATCCCGATCCGCCGCACGCTGACCGCGGTGTTCACGCTGTGCGGTGCCGCGTCGGGCGTCGCCGGCGTGCTACTGGCCGCCTACTACAACTCGGCGCAGCCCGACATCGGCACCGACCTCCTGCTGCCTGCCATCACAGCGGTCATCCTCGGCGGGATGGACATCTTCGGCGGCAGGGGGCGCATCGGCGAGGTGGTCCTGGCAGTGATCCTGCTGGGCTACATGAGCCAGGGGATGCTCATCGAAGGCGACAGTTCGCTGGCCATCACGATGATCACCGGTCTGGTGCTCATCGGCGCCCTGGTGATCAAGTTCGCGTTCGAGCGCAACCTCCGGCAGCGGCTGGCCGCGCGAATGCAGCGGCTGCGCACCCTTTCCGGAGGTGCGCATAGCTAGCCCCGCGTGCGGGTGAGCCGCACTCCCTGATTGTCCGCCACGGACCCGCTGGGTCCGCGGATCCGTCAAGCACACCCGAAATAAGGATCAGTCACGCCCAAAGGAGGACGATATGTCCACATTCGCCCGGATGCGACGATGGCGCACGCTCACCGCGATACCGGTAGTCGTCGCAGCCGTCGTGCTCGGGGGCTGCTCGGTCAGCAGCAGCTCGTCGAGCAGCAGCTCGGCCCCGGCCACGTCGGCCCCGGCCTCCTCGTCGTCGGCGTCCGCCACGGCGTCGTCCACGTCAGCCGCGAACACGCACATCACCGTGGCCATCGTGCCGAAGCTGCTCGGGCTCTCGGTGTTCGAGGCCAACGTCAAGGGCGCGGAGGAGGTCGCTTCCAGCCTCAACGAGACCATCGACTACACCGCCTCGGTCGACGCCAGCGGGCCCGACCAGGCCGCGGTGATCATGGGCCTGGTGCACAGCAACCACCCGCCGCAGGTGATCGCCTACTCCGCCAACGACCCGACATCCGAGGTGCCCGCGCTCGAGGCGGCCACGGCGGCGGGGATCAAGGTCATCGGGTTCGACTCCGACGTAACCGCCAGCGCCCGGCTGTACTTCATCCAGGACACGGCGTATCCGGCGATGGCGGAGGCGCTCATCAACGCGGTGGTGGCCAAGTTCGGCGACAAGGGCACCATCGGGATCCTGTCGTCCACTCCGGACGCCACCATCCAGAACGCCTGGATCGGGGCCATGCGCACGTACATCGCGCAGAAGTACCCCGACCTGAAGATCGGCCCGATCGGTTACGGTCAGTCCAACCAGGCGATCTCGCAGACCCAGGCCACGAACCTGATCAACTCCAACCCGGACCTGCTGGCGCTCATCCCGATCGACGGCGCCGCAGTGCCTGGGGCGCTCGCCGCGGTCTCCGCGCTCGGCAAGGTCGGGAAGATCGGCGTGTTCGGCATCGGCGACCCCAACCCGAACCAGAAGTACTTCGCCAACGGCTCGCTCACCGGCCTGTTCCTCTGGAACGAGGTGCAGGAGGGCGAGCTGATCGCCTACGTCGCCCGCGACGTGTACGACGGGACGATGCCCGCGGCCGGCGGCAGCTTCACCGCGGGCAGCCTCGGCACCTTCACCGTCAGCAACAGCCCGGCGCCGGGGACGATCATCTTCTCCAAGCCGCTGGAGTTCACGAAGGCTAACTACCTGCAGTACAACTTCTAGCGGCCCGGACCGTTGCCCCCGCTGCCCGCGGCAGCGGGGGCAACGGCGCGTCAGCCACGAGATAATAGCGAGCGTGGCAGAACCGGGGCTTCCCGTGCGCATGGCGGGCCGGGTGATCGTGCTCGACCCCGCGGGCCGGGTACTGCTGTTCCGGTACGACGACGCGCCGCCCAACGGGCGGCACTGGGCGACGCCTGGCGGCGGCCTCGAACCAGGCGAGGACCACCACGACGGCGCGCAGCGCGAGCTCGCCGAGGAGACCGGCTGGGATGACGTGCCGGTGTCGCCAGGCGAGGTGTTCGAGCAGTGGCTGACGATGGGATACGGCGACCATCTCGTCCGCCAGCACGAGCGGTTCTTCCTGGCCCGGGTATCGGTCGAGCGGCGCCCGCTCGGCAACGTGGCGGCGTGGCACGTCCATGACGGGATCCGCGCGGCGCGCTGGTGGACGCTCGCCGAGCTGGACTCGACCACCGAGGCCGTGTGGCCGACGGAACTCGCGGCCCTGGTCAGAGCCGCGACCTGCTGATCTGAATTATTACTGCAGATTCCGTACATAATTGCGACATGCCTCGTTAATCTCCATTTAGCGGGTCGGCAAGCCGGAAATCCTAGCGTGCGGTGTTATGAGCTCATCGCCCATGAATCCTGAGCAGGCCAGGAAACTCAGCCTTGCAGAACAGCATGACTGGTACCGCCGCGCGACCTCACGACGCTCGCTCCTCCGGGGCGGCATCGTGGGCGCCGGCGCCCTCGCCGCCGGGCCCGTTCTTCTCGCGGGCACGGCGAGCGCAGCCACCCGGAAACCGGGCACGACCCTGCTGGCCAGGACCGGCCCGACGGCCGGGACGTCCGCCGTGCCGTTCGGTCAGCACGTCGCCTTCGGAGCCGACCCCAGGTCGCAGATGTCGGTGGGCTGGCAGGTCCGCAACGCGGTCAGCAACCCGTTCCTGCGGTTCGGTGACCAGCCGGGCAACTGGAGCCAGCAGGTCCAGGCCGAGGTGCGGTCGCTGACGACGCTGGCGAGCGACACGATGCCGGTCGACGCGGTACCGCTGGTCTCGCCGCCCACCATCGAGCAGTTCTACCTGCACGCCAGCCTGGACAACCTGAGCCCGTGCACGACGTACTACTACACGGTCGGGCACGACGGCTTCGCCGGCGGCAATGTGGTCGGATCGTTCACCACAGCCCCGAGCGGGAAGCAGCCGTTCACGTTCACCGCCTTCGGCGACGAGGGCGTCACCTATGACGCCGTCGCCACCACCGGCCTCATCCGGGCCCAGAACCCGGCCTTCCACCTGCACGCCGGCGACATCTCCTACGCAGAAAGCGGCGGCAGCGGGCTCCTCACCGACCCCTACGACCCGCGGGTCTGGGACTCCTGGTTCACCGAGGTCGCCGCGGCGGCCGGCACGATCCCGTGGCAGATCGCGGTCGGCAACCACGAGATGGAATCCTGGTACTCCTCCACTGGCTACGGCGGGCAGTTCGCCCGCTGGGACTTCCCCGGCGGCGTGGGCGGCACGGACCCCGCCTACTACGGCACCACCTACTACGCGTTCACCTACGGCAACGTGGCCGTGCTCAGCCTCGACGCTAACGATGTGTCGTACGAGCTCCCCGCGAACCTCGCGTACTCGGGCGGGCAGCAGGTGGCGTGGCTGACGTCGACGCTGGCCGCGCTGCGCGCGCAGCCGGGCATCGACTTCATCGTCGCCTACTTCCACCACTGCGCGTACAGCACCTGCACGGCGCACGGCTCCGAGGGCGGCGTCCGGGACAACTTCGTCCCGCTGTTCGACCAGTACGGCGTCGACCTGGTCATCAACGGCCACAATCACATCTACGAGCGCAACAACCCGCTGATCGGCGGCAAGCAGACGGTGACCGCGCCGTCCGGCGCCACGGTCACCCCGGCGACGCAGGGCACCACGTACATCGTCTCCGGCGGCGGCGGCGAGAGCCTGTACTCGTTCGACGCCAAGGACAGCTACGAGGGCAACGTGAACAGCAACACGGCCATCGCCGGCTACTACAACGCGAACGGAGGCGGGACGGTCAAGGAGACCGTCGACTACTCGCAGGTCCGGTACACCGGCTACTGCCTGCTCGCCATCGACAGCATCCCGGCCTCGCGCGGCGGCACGTCCACGCTGCTCATCCGCGGCCTGAACG
This sequence comes from Trebonia sp., assembly GCA_030043595.1. Taxonomy (GTDB): domain Bacteria; phylum Actinomycetota; class Actinomycetes; order Streptosporangiales; family Streptosporangiaceae; genus Trebonia. The sequence continues at coordinate 2,236 of JASHXJ010000196.1, read as the reverse complement.
AGGACGGCGTGGAAGTGGACCGGATCACGCTGACGCGGACCGCGACCTAGCCCGCCGGCCGCGCCGGCGCACGCGCGGGTGTCAGCGGCCCGTTACGGGGCGCTGACACCCGCGAGCTCGTAGACGAAGTCCGGCGCGTAGATCGTGCCCACGCCGGTAGCCAGGTTGTAGCCGCCCTTGGCAGTGGCGGCGTATCCCTTGACGGTGTACAGCTTGTTCGCCGCGCCCTGGTAGAACGACACGCTGTTGTTCCCCGAGGTCACGGGGACGATGCCGGGCGCGTGCGCGGCCGCGAGCGCGTACAGCGTCGGGTTGAGCAGCCCGAGTGAGTGGCCGGCCACCTGGTCGGCCAGCGCCACGACGGCCGCGAACTCCGGCGTCGCCTCGCTGGTGCCGCAGATCAGCGACCAGCCCGGCGCCTGGCCGCCGAACGTGCTGTAGATGCTCACCGAGCCGTTGCATGCCGCGCTCATCGCGATGTCCGGGACGCCGCGCCTGGCGCCGGTCACGGACTGCACGCCGTTCTGGTACGCCGGGCGCGAGAAGAACTCGGACTTGCCGCCGCCGCTGGCGAACGGGCTGGGGCCGGGGAGGAAGTCCCAGTACTCGTTCCACGCCTTGCTGTAGGTGTCGTTCCACACCACGGAGGTGTACTTGCCGCCGCTCAGCTTCAGCTGCGTCCCGCCCACGCCGGTCACCAGCGGGTCGCTGTCCGGCCAGGACGTCACCGCGCGCGTGTAGTAGGTGGTCTGGTTCTGCTGGAAGTCCGTCGCGCCGGCGTCGCCGGAGGCGGCGAGCACGGTCACGTGGCGGGCGTCCGCCTCGATGTAGGCGGCGCGCAGCGGGCTGAGCTGCGCGTAGTTCGTGAAGGTCTGCTCGGTGGCACCGAAGCTCTGGCTGATCACGTCCGCGAGGTTGCGGTTGAGCACGTACTCCTCGGCCTTGACGATCTGCGGGAACCCGGTCACGCCCTCCGTCTCGGAGACCGGCGTCTCGACGAGCAGGATGTTCGCGCCCGGAGCCAGGGCGTGCGCGTACTCCACGTCCAGGGTGGTCTCGCTGGCCCAGCCGACCATGTCCGAGTTGTCCGGGTCGTACTTGGGGATGACCCCGGCCGGCGTGATGATCCTGAACGAGGGCGGCGCCGGGTAGCCGAGCTCCTTGTCGAACGTGGCCAGGTCCTTCTGGATGGTCGGGGAGCCGAACGAGTCGACGATCGCGATCGTCATGCCCTTGCCCGTGATGCCCTTGGCGTACAGCGCCGGCAGGCCGTACGCCGTCCTGATCTGGCCCGGCTGGTAGCAGGCGATGTTATAGGCCCGCTCGCACTGCGCGGTGGTCGACGGCCCCGAGCTCGTCATGCCCAGCCGGATGATGCCGGGCTCGATCGTGACTCGCGGCAGGCCGGCTGCCCGCGTGGCGGACGCGGCCGGCGCGGCCGGCGCCACGGCTGCCGCCAGCCAGACGGCGAGCGCTCCGGCGGCGACTGCTGCCAGCGCGGCGATCCTGGCCTTGCGCATGCGAACTCCTCGGGTCGACTCCGTCGAACATAGCCGGAACAATCGGCCCGTTACCGGACAACGACGGGATACCAGCCCGCGACACGGCCCGGGCGCGGCTGGAAGTCGTACCGCAGGCCGCCGCCGCCAAGCGCCACCAGGGTGAGCGACGTCGTTCCCCATACCCGGCCGCCCGGCAGGATCCGGCGGGCGACGATCGCGCGCGGGTCGCTCGTGTCCAGCCCGTCTCCGGCGGCCAGGATCAGCCAGTCGCCCCACGCGGCCGCCGCCGAGAGCGCGGGGTCACCGGGCGGGCGGGTGGCCGCGAACTTCGGCCCGAAGTGGGCGGCCTTCGGCTCGGTGACCGGATCGGCGGGATACGCGTGGCCGACGTTCGTCAGCACGTGCGTCCCGGCGCCCAGCTCGCTGGCGGCCGCACGCTCGCCGTCCCAGCTCAGCAGCCGCACCGATTCGAGGTCGGCGCACACCAGGTGGAACGGGTCGTAGGCCGGGAGGACGTCGCGGGCGACGGCCAGCTCCTTCAGCACCACGGCGCCGTCGGCCGCGGCGCGCAGCGGCAGTTCTCCCCTGCTGCGCCGGCCGGCCGGACCGGCGAGCGCGCCGCGGCCGTTCAGCAGGCACGCGACGCGCGGCAGCTCCGGCTGGACGGCCAGCCATGTGCCGCCGGCCTGCTCGTCGAGCCCGCCGACCAGGGGCGTACCCGGCCAGTGCCGCCC
>JASHXJ010000195.1 GCA_030043595.1 Trebonia sp. | reverse complement strand
AACTCGCGCGGACGGTGCGGGGACGACTGCTGCGCTACCGGCGTCTCCCACGCCTGGGCCGCTATCGTGGCCATGGCCGACGGCCAGGCACTGGGCAGCGCGGCGGGCACCTGCGCGCCGACGGGCACCTGCGGGTCGATCTCGATCTCGATCTCGAACCTGCGGCCTGCCGGGCTCGGCGTCCCCGCGGCGTGCAGTACCGCGTTCGTCACCATCTCGGACACCAGCAGGCAGGCGAGGTCGGCCTGATCCGGGTCCATGTGCCACGAGGAGAACGTGGCGGCGGCCACGCGGCGCGCTTCTGAGACCATGATCGGCTCGGCCGGGAAGGTCGCCTCCGCCGAGGCGAGGTCGTCGGGCGAGGAGCGGAGCACGAGGATGGCCATGTCGTCGTCGATGTCCCCGGGCACCGCGTTCTCGGCGGCGAGCGCGAGCGTGCCGGCGACCCCTTCGGCGGCGCCGCTGCTGGCCGCCGAGAGTATCGCGTCCCGCAGCATCGCGACGGCCTCGGCCTCGGTGTAGTGGCCCGAGCCGTCCGCCCTGGTCCGCCGGTCGGTCAGCCCGTCCGTGTAGAGCACGAGCGCGGCGCCCGGCGGGAGCCTGACCGTCTGCTCCTTGTACGTCGGCAGTCCGCGGATGCCCCGGCCGCGCACGCCGAGCAGCACGCCCTTGTGCCGGACTTCCAGCGGCCGGACCGTCCCGCCGGAGACCATCAGCGGCGCGGCGTGGCCCGCGTTCGCGAACGTCAGCTCGCGGGACCAGGCGTCGTAGATCAGGTAGATGCAGCTGACCGTGGGCGGGTCGCCGCCGGCCCCCACCGGGGCAGTGGACCTGACCCATTCGTCCAGCTTGCGCATGATGTCGGCGGGCGACTTCTCGTCCTGCGCGTACGCGCGCAGCGCGGCCCGCAGCTGCCCCATGGTCGCCGCGGCGCGCGGGCCGCGTCCCTCCACGTCCCCGATGACCATCCCGACCCGCCCGGCGGCGAGCGGGATGATGTCGTACCAGTCCCCGCCCACCTGCGTCTGGATCCCCTGCCCCTGTGTCTCCAGCGGCTTGGCGGGCACGTAGCGGAACGCCACCTCGAGGCCATCGAGCTCAGGGACCTCCTGCGGCAGCAGGCTCTGCTGGAAGGCGAGCGCGGTCTGCCGCCCGGCCTCGAACAGCATCGCGTTGTCGATGGCCACGGCCACCCGGCTGGCGATGGCGCCGATGAGGTCACCGTCGGACAGGTCATAGTGCGGGTCCGGGCGGTCGGTGAGCCGGGACAGGGCCAGCGCCATCACGCCGAGCAGCTCGCCGCGCGCGTAGAGCGGGGATGCGAGGACCGAGGTCAGCCCGGCCTGGTCGGCCGCGGACATGGACTCTTCGCTCGGCGCCGGGTAGTACTCGGCATGCAGGTCGGGCACGACGATGGTCTCCATGCGCGACATGGCCTGCTGCATGAAGTGACCCGGCGGGTAATAGATGGGCTCGCCGACGCGCGCCCAGGTCCCGGGCGGCGGCTCCCAGCCGCCGGCGTGCGTCTGCACCCGCCGGACGAGCTTGTCGCCGCTGAACAGGTCGATGAAGCAGTGGTCGGCGAACTGCGGCACGAGGATCTGCGCGACGTGCCGCAGCGTCGCGTCGAGCTCGAGCGACCCCGCCAGCCGCTCGCCGATGCGCTCGAGCAGCCGGAGCCGGTCCTGCTCGCGCTGCGCGTCGCGGCGGCCCGCCTCCGTGGCCATGATCACCATGCCGTCGACGTCACCGGACGGGCGGCGCAACGGCACCGCGAGCACCCGGACGAACACGAGGCTGCCATCGCCGCGGGTGCCGGTGAACGTGCCTTCCCAGGACATCCCGCCGAGCACCCGACGGGACAGGTCCTCGGCCTTCGCCAGGTCCCCGTCGGGGATGAACCCGAGCGCGTGCAGCGGCTGGCCGGCGAGCAGGGAAGCGTCCGCGGGAAGCCGGAGCAGCCTCGCGATGTAGTCGTTGGCGAACAGCACGCTGCCGTGCCGGTCAGCGACGACAACGCCGATCTCCGCCTGGCGCAGGACAAGCTCGGCCGGCAGGCACGGGCCGGCGGCGCCCTCGTTCCAGCGCGCCATCTTCACGCTCCGGTCACTGAACGGATCGCCTTGTCACTCCCTGGACACGAACACATGAGAGGCCACCTCAGCGGGGAGCTCGGCCGGCGCCACGTCGCCCGCGCCGTCCTCGCCGCAGACCCGGACACCACCGTCAACCGCCCCGAGCAAGACCTCGCGTCCGGGTTGTATCCCGGCCCGCTTCAGTTTAAGCATCAGGACAAGGTCACTTTGAAGCTGCTCTGTAATCCTTGTGACAGTAGCCCGGACAGCCCCAGTTGCCTCGCGCACTGCGTCGGTCATGGTCTCGTCCGTGGCCGTCCCTGACAGCGCCTGGCCAGCCGCGGCATCGGGCGGGGCCTGCCCGCTGACGAGTTCCTCCAGCCCGGGAATGAGGTTGCCGTGCGGGCAGCGGTCGGGGTGGCCGAGCAGGTCGTACAGCCGGCGCTCGACGTTCTCGGACATCACGTGCTCCCAGCGGCAGGCCTCGATGTGCACCTCCTCCCAGGGCATCTTGATGACGCTGACGAGCAGGCACTCGGCTAGCCGGTGCTTGCGCATCACCCGCATCGCCAGCCTGCGCCCGGTATCGCTGAGCGCGAGCTGGCGGTCTCCCGCCACGTGCAGCAGCCCGTCACGCTCCATGCGGGCCACTGTCTGGCTGACTGTCGGGCCGGACTGGGACAGGCGCTCCGCGATCCGCGCGCGCAGCGGGACGATCCCTTCCTCCTCCAGTTCGTAGACCGTGCGGAGATACATCTCCGTCGTGTCGATAAGGCCATGGGCAGTCACTGAACTCTTCTTTCCCGTAGGCACAAACCAGCTGGCCTCCTGACTGCGATGCTACGTGCTTACGCCACCACCCACAGGCAGCTAGGGCGACAGCCGCTCGATGACCCAGCCGCCGTCCGCACCGGCGGACCCCGCCGATCCGGAGCGCCGGTACCGCAGCCGGTCATGCAGCCTGTTCGGCCGTGACTGCCAGAACTCGATGGTCGCCGGCTCGATCAGGTACCCGCCCCAGAAGTCCGGCATCGGCACCTGCGTCCCCTCTGGCCAGCGCGCGGACAGCAAGGCGACCCGGTCGTCAAGCTCCGCCCGCGACGCCAGCACCCGCGACTGCCGGCTTGCCCAGGCACCGATCTGCGACCTGTACAGCCGGGAGTGGAAGTACGGCTCGCTGTCGGCCATCGAAAGCGGCCGCGCGCTGCCCTCCACGGTCACCTGACGGCCCAGGCCGTACCAGGGGAAGACCGCGCAGCACCGCGCGTCGGACGCTAGGTCGGCCCCCTTCCGGGAGGTACGGTTAGTGTAGAAAGTGAAACCGTCGACATCGTGGGCCTTGAGCAGCACAGTCCGCGCGTGCGGCCGCTCTCCCATCGTGGCCAGCACCATCGCGGTCGGCTCGGGCAATCCCGCGGACACAGCGTCGTCGAGCCAGTCCGCGAACTGCCGCATCGGGCAGTCATCGAGCATC
>JASHXJ010000194.1 GCA_030043595.1 Trebonia sp. | reverse complement strand
CCCGCCCCGTTCTCGCCGAGCAGGGCGTGGACCTGCCCAGGGGCGACCGAGAGGCTGATCCCGTCGTTGGCGACGAGGGGGCCGTACCTCTTGGTGATGCCCCTGAGCTCAAGTTCCACGTGCGCTCGACCGCGCTTAGACCGGGCTCTTGGTCGGGGTCTGGATGGTACCGGCCTCGATGCCGGCCTCGATCGTCTTCAGCTCGGCCTGCAGCGAGGCCGGGACGACGCTGGAGAAGTCGTGGAACGGTGAGAGCACGGCGCCGCCGTTGGCCAGCGTGCCGATGTAGGTGCCGCCCTTGAACGAGCCGGCCGCCGCGCTCAGCACCGCGTTCTTCACCGCGGCCTGGATGCCCTTGGTCACGCTGCTGATGAAGTACTTGCAGTACTGCGGCGCGCTGATGCAGCCGTCGGTGTCCACCCACAGCATGTTGACGTGCCCGCCGGAGGCGTCCGCGTCCTGGACCGCCTTGGCGGCGCCCAGGCCCACGTTGCCGGCCACCGGGAAGATGACGTCCGCGCCCTCGCTGATGAACGTCTGGGTGACCGTCTCGCCCTTCGTCTGGTTGGTGAAGTCGCCGGTGAACTCGCCCTTCTGGGTCTGCTCGTTCCAGCCGAGCACCTGGACGCTGGTGTGGTGCTGCTTGTTGTAGTACTGCACGCCGTCCCAGTAGCCGTCCATGTAGATCGTCACGGTGCCGAAGTCCTCACCGCCGAACGTGGCGACCTTGCCGGTCTTGCTCATGCCCGCGGCCAGGTACCCGCCGAGGAAGCCGTCCTGCACGGTGTTGAACACCAGCTGGTCGATGTTGGTGTACTGCTTGCCGGTCAGGCACTCCGAGGCGTACGAGCAGTCGACGATCGCGAACGGCTGGGTCGGGTGCTGGCCGGCCGCGGTCTCCGTCGCCGGGCCCATCAGGTAGCCGACGGTGACGATGATCCCGCACTTCTGGCCGAGGAACGTGTTGATGTTCGGCACGTAGTCGCTCGGCGTGGTGGACTGCAGGTACTTCACCGTGATGCTCGGGTTGGCGGCGGCGGCCTCCTGCATGCCCTGCCAGGCCGACGCGTTGAACGACCTGTCGTTGATGCCGCCGGTGTCGGTGACCATGCAGCCAAGGAACGAGCTGGCGGCCGCGCTGGCCGGGCTCGATGACGCGGACGTGGGTGCCGGGCTGGACGATGCCGGGGTGGATGCGGGGGTCGTTGCGGCTGGGGCGCTTGACGAACTGCTGCCGCAGGCGGCCACCAGCAGGCTTGTCCCCGCTACTGCCGCCACCGCCGTGATCAACGCGGTGTGTCTCACCATCTCCTCCTCAGGCCGAGGTTTTGCTGTTGCCCAGGCATAACGGGACATTTTTCCCGGCCCAGGCTGCCCGAAGATTAAATCCGGTTTGCGGCCCCTGGGAAGAGGCTCGCTGGCTCAGCGGCTACCTCGTTGCGGAATTGCGACCAGACAGGGCCACGCTGACGGACCCGGGGCGAAGCCAGCGCGGACCTACCCGGCCGGACTCGCGCCTTCGTACAGGGTCGTGCCCGGGAACTGCAGCACGACGGTCAGGCCGCCACCCGGGGTGTCGTCCAGCCTTATCGTGCCGCCGTTGGAGGTGACCAGCCGGTGCACGATGGCCAGGCCAAGGCCGGTGCCGCCCGCGCTGCCGCTGGCGAAGCGGAGGAACGCCCGGGACCGCTCCTGCGGCGTCATCCCCGGGCCGTCGTCGGCGACGGTCAGCGTCGTGCCGGCGGCGGAACTGGCCACCGACACGGTGACGAGGCCGCCGCTGTCGCCGAGCGCGTCGATCGCGTTGTCCAGCAGGTTGTCCAGGATCTGCTCCAGGTGCCCCGCGCCGAGCGCGACCAGCGGGCGGCGTTCGCCGTCCCTGGGGTCCGGCTTTTCCGGGGTCTCCACCTCGAGCTTCACGCCGTGGCCGTCGGCGACGGGCTGCCAGGCCGCGACCCGTTCCGACACCGCCCCGATCACGTCGATGCTCTCCAGCTGCTCGGTCACGCTTTCCGCGCGGGCCGTGGCGAGCAGCCCGTCCACCAGCCGGGACAGCCGCGCGATCTCCTCCTGCGCCCCGGTGAGCTCGTCGGCGTCCGCCGTCCCTGAGTCCGCGGCGAGCAGGTCGAGCCGCAGCCGGAGCGCGGTCAGCGGGGTGCGCAGCTGGTGCGAGACGTCGGCGAGCATGGCCCGGTGCCCGTGCACGAGGGTCTCAAGGCGCCCCGCCATCATGTTGAAGGTCGCGGCCAGGCGGCGCAGTTCTGGCGGGCCGTATCCGGTGCGCGCCCGCACCGTGAGCTCGCCGTCGGCGATCTGCCGCGCCGCGGTGTCCAGCTGTGCCAGCGGCTTGCTCACCCAGCGGGCGAAGTAGATCGCGATCAGCGCCGCGGCGGTCATCGCGCCGGCGCTGAGCAGCGCCAGGTACAGCCACAGATCCTCGATGTTCTGGTTCAGCGGGTCAAGCGGCCGTTCCAGGATCACCGTGCCCTGGATCCTGTCGTCGCTCCAGACCGGCTCGACGACGACGACGCGGTCCCTGGTCAGTTCGGTGGTGGTGGCACCGGACTCTTCCGCCTGCGCGGCTACCTTGCTCCAGTCGACGTGCGGGGTTCCCTGGCCGGCGACAAGCTTGCCGTTGGCGTTGAGCACGAGCAGCTCGTCCTGCTGGCGGGCGGCCTGGAGCATGGCGAAGGTGAGCGCCGGGTCCGCGGCGTGGTCAGCGAGCCTGGCCTCGGCGATCGCGGCGACCGAGCGGGCGGTGCCCTCGGCGGCGTTGACGAAGGCGTCCCGCTCGTGGTCGGCCGCCTGCAGCGCGAGCGGCACGACCGCTGCCGCCAGCACCGCGGCGGTCAGCGCCAGCAGGGCGAGAACGATGCGTCGGGTCACGGGTCGGCGAGCCGGAAGCCGTGTCCGTAGACGGTCTCGATCAGCGACGGGTCGCCGAGCTTGCGCCGCAGCGCGGCCAGGTGCAC
>JASHXJ010000193.1 GCA_030043595.1 Trebonia sp. | reverse complement strand
TGCAGCACAGGCGCGTGGAAGCGGAATCTCGGTGCTGCCAGCTCGGCGAGTGAGTTCTCCGACGTGTCCTCGCTGGACAGTCCTATCACCAGAGCCGCGGTGATCCCGCCGAACGCGATCCGGTGCTTGAATTCGCTCCCCGACATGGTGTGCTCGTTGAAGTGGGCCTGCGCCGTGTTCAGGACCAGGTGCGTCAGGAGCACGTTGTCCATCTCAGTAACGGTCTTCCCGCGTGCATGCTGTATGACGTCGCCGACCGTGAAATCTTCGAAGTAATTACCGTCGCCGGTCAGAACTCGCGGGTCGCTTCTCACCTTCGGCCTTTCAGGATCCTGTCAGAGATGACGCGCTTCTGAATGTCCGATGTGCCCTCGAATATGGTCGTGAGACGCGCATCTCGCCAGTAGCGCTCGACGGCGAAGTCGGTTGTGTAGCCCGCGCCGCCATGGATCTGCAGCCCCTGGCTCGTCACGCGCTCGGCCATCTCGCTCGCGAACAGTTTCGCCATGGCCGCGGCAGCGTGGCTGGCCTGGCCATTGTCGAGTGCTGTGCAGACGCTGTAGAGCAGTGCGCGCGCCGCCTCGATGTCTGTGGCCATCTCGGCGAGCCGGAAGCGGATGGCCTGGAAGCTTGCGATGGGCTGCCCGAACTGGACCCGGGTCTGCGCGTAGCTGACAGAGTCTTCCAGCGCTCCCCGCGCCAGCCCGATCGCGCGTGCTGCCGTGTGCGCCCGGCCGACCTCCAGGCCAGACATGGCGACGCGGAATCCTCGTCCCTCCTCGCCCAGCAGCGCGCTGGCCGGCAGCCTGAGGCCGTCGAAAAACAGGTTCCAGGTTTGCCAGCCGAAATACCCGATCTTGCGAATGGGCGACCCCGTCACGCCCGGCGGGAAGGTGCCTGGCTCCTTCTCCACCAGGAATGCGCTGATGCCGTGATGGCGGTGATCGTCGTCAGGCGGCGGGCTCGTCCGGGCAAAGAGCACGATGTAATGGGCGCCATCGGCGAACGTGCACCACATCTTGGCGCCGGTTATCAGCCAGCCATCACTGGTGCGGTCGGCTCGGCACGACAGGTTAGCGGCGTCCGAGCCAGCCTCGGGTTCCGACAGCGCGAACGCTCCGAGCATCTGGCCGCGGGCAGCCAGCGGCAGGATGCGCCTGCGCTGCTCGTCACTGAAGCCCCCGCCGATTCCGTTCCCTCGAGCCATCAGGCTAGCGACGCTCATCCAGCCCCTGGCCAGTTCCTCGGCCACAAGGCAGTATTCGAACACCCCAAGGCCCAAGCCGCCGAATTCCTCGGGAATAAGTATTCCGAAGAAGCCCATCTCGGCCATCTTCTCGCGCAGTTCCATCGGAATTTCACCGTGGACCGGATCGAGCTCGTTGGCGACCGGCAGGACCTCCCTGAGGGTGAATTCGCGGGCCGCCTGCTGCAGCGCTTGCCGCTCGGGCGTCAGGTGGACCAGCCCCTCCCGAGGCGGAAATGACGCGGCGGCCGCGGACCGGGCTCGCATCAGATGGCTCCTGACGTTCGCAGGAGGTTAGTCCGCCGGAAGTCCACGACAAGCGTGCCGTCCTCCCGGAAGCCCTCGGTGTGCCAGGTGGCGATCCCGGCGCCCGGGCGACTGGCGGACTTGCGCAGCTCCGTGACGGTGCTGCGTGCCGTGAGCGTGTCCCCGGGACGGACGATGGCGTGGAACGTCAGGTCATCGACGCCGAGGAACGCGATCCCGGCCTCGGACAGGTCCTCGACACTGAGGCCGAACACGACCAGGAACACCAGGTAGGGATTGATAATCGTGCCCTCGTGGCCGTGCGCTCGCGCGTAGACGGCGTTGAGGTACAGCGGATTGTAGTTAAGGGTCAGCGAGCAGAACAGCGTGTTATCGGACTCGGTCAGCGTCCTGCCCCAGTGGTGGATGAGCTCCTGGCCAACGGTGAAGTCATCGAAAAAGCGGCCACGGGGGCGTCGGCGGGCTACCTGGCGCAGTCGCGCGACATCGGGAACTTCGGAAGGCGGCATGTTCCCCCTCACTTAGCCGCGATCCCGGCCGGGCGCCGTCAGCAAGGCGAGCCGCCTGATCGAAGGCTGATCTTCCAGATGCGCTACCGCGTCGATGAGCTCCGCGGTGGCCTCCGGCCCTAGGTGGCCGGCGATGAGGCTGCGGCATTTGTCGGCGAGCCTGCTCCAGCGGGCTATGATCTGCTGGCCGCGAGGCGGCATGCCGACATCGACCGAGGCCGTCAGGACCTGGCCGGAGCCGGTGGTGACCTGGACATGGCTGGTGGAGGTACTCGTCATGGCAGGGTCGGCGATGACCCTTACCCGGTCTCGCAGACTTGTCAGCACCGGATCGGTCAGCGTGGCCTCGGTAAACGCGTGGATGTCCGGTCGCACTCCGGCCAGGGCGAGCGCGGCGGTGAACCGGAGGCTGAACTTCCCTTCCAGCGGCGTGGACGGCGCGGCGATGTCGCACACACTCAGATGCTGGGGCGGCACCCGCAGCCGGACGCCGATCACGTCATCGGGAGTCAGCCCATGCTGGTCGACAAGGCGCCGGACTCCTTCGATCGACGAGTGCGTGAAGAAGCACGCCGCGTAGTCCTTGAAGATGACGTCCCGGATATCAAAGTCATCTGCTGGACGGTCGAGCACGGCACTGACGTTGCGGCTGGTCGTCTGGGTGAGCGCGAAGCCCTGCGGGGTATCCAGGACAGCGTCGTCCGCGGTGAAGCCGCGGGCTGCGAGCCGCGCCGCCAGCAGGCCGTTAGCGGCCGCCTTGCCTGCGTGCAGGGGCTTGCACATCGTTCCGAACATCGATTTCAGCCCCGCCGCCTGAGTGCCAGCGATTCCGAGGGCGGCACGCCATTGTCCTTCGTCGAGGCCGAGGGCTGCCGCGCAGGCCGCGGCAGCGCCGAACGTGCCGACAGTCCCCGTGACATGCCAGCCGGCGGCATAGTGCCCCGGCGCCATGAGCCGGCCCACGCGGCATTCGGTTTCAACCGCGGCGACGAATGCGGTCAGCAGCGCCGGCCCGTCGAGATCAGCGTCTTCAGCCACTGCGAACAGGGCCGGGAGGACCGGAGCGGTTGGGTGGCCGACCATGGCCGGGCTTACGTCGTCGAAGTCGAGCGCGTGGGCGGCGACGCCGTTGACCAGTGCCGCCTGTACCGGTGACACTTTCTCGCCGGTACCCAGCAGCGTGGCCTGAGGATTGCCGCCTTCCGCGAGCACCTCCGCCCGCACATGCCGCACTACGGGTTCGCGGATGCCGCCGATCGTCACGCCGATCCAGTCAAGTACGCACTGCTTGGCGATATCGACAACGTCGGGCGGCAGGGCCTGGAACAGGTAGCCGCGAGCGCGCCGGACGATCTCCTGCGTGACTGCCCTGACGTCGGCCTGCTCACCAGCCTCAAGCACGGCTTCGCTGCTCATCGGAGTGCCTCCCAGAGCCGAGCAGCGGTGACCGGGCGCTCGGCTTCGTCACCCCATCATCGGCACCGTCCTGCGGCTGGTGACTTCGGTGTCCCGGTGGCTGGAACGCATCACACCTCGCGATCGGGGCGGCCCGTACAGTCATGCCGACGCACGGAAGGAAGCTTGCTGTGGCCGGATCATCGACGGTGCCGCTGGTCGTGGCGATCGGCGGATCACTTCGGCCGAACTCGGCGACGGAGCAAGTCCTGCGGAGCGTTCTGGATGAGCTTGAGCGGCTGGGAGCACGGACGAGGCTGTATTCCGGGCAATCGCTCCGGCTCCATCCCTACGCTCCCGGCGCCGGCAGCCAGCCGAATGCCGCCGATCTCCTGCAAAGCGTCCGAGATGCGGACGCACTGGTCCTCGGATCTCCCGGTTATCACGGCGGCATCTCCGGGCTCGTCAAGAATGCGCTCGACTACCTCGAAGAGCTGCGCGACGATCCGGCGCCGTACCTGGACGGGAAGCCCGTCGGCTGTGTTGCCACGGCAGACGGATGGCAGGCCGCCGTCAGCGTCCTGTCCTCGCTTCGGCAGGTAGTGCACGCGCTGCGGGGCTGGCCCACCCCTTACGGCATCGCGCTCAATGTCCGGCCACATGCGATGACAGCCGTGCCTGTCATGCCGGAGCCAGATGTAACCCACCAGGTCACGATCCTGGCGGGGCAGATCCTTCAGTTCGTCGCCGCGTTTGGCGAGGTCCGCGCACAGGCCCGGTAGGGGCGCTGCTGTACGCGGCTGACTGCTATGGCTCGACGACCACCGCGCTGCGGCCGGGGCCGCCGCGGGAGAAGACCCGGCCCCGCGTCCGGCTGAGGTCCGGGATCACTGTCCGTGATCTTTCCTTCTCTTATCCGGGTACGGAACGGACCGTGCTTTCTCACCTCAGCCTCTTCCTCCCCGGCGGGCGCCACCGTCGCCGGGGTCGGTGAGAACGGCTCGCACGCGGAGCCGTTCACCCTCCAGGCCGAGGGCTGCCGCTAAGACCCCGACGGCTCAGGCGGCGCGACGAGGGCGCCGTCCTGGCCTGAACGCTGGAGCGCGTCGCGGACGAAGCCACTGGACTTCAGGTCCTCGATGGCCGCGGCGAGGAACGCGACGGTCCCGGCGGCACGGCTGCGCGTGGTCCCTACGGCCTGCCGGATCTGCATGAACCGCTCATCGATGATGCGGAACCGGGGATCGCGGGCGACGAAATCACTGACGGCCTGCCGGATGCCGGCGCCGGCTTCCAGGCCCTGCTCGCGGAGCAGGGCGAGCCCGTCCCGTCCGCGGACCAGGGTGGCCTCCCGCAGGGTGCGGGACAGGAACAGGTCGTACGCTGACCCCTGGTTCGCGCCGATGCGCACCTGCGCGCGATCGACGTCGGCGACTGTCGTGATGCCGGAGTCCTCAGGGACCACGAACACCCCCTCGATCACCACATACGGCGCGGTGAAGGCTACCTCGGCCGCCCGGGCCGGCTCGATGGCCACGAAGCAGATGTCGGCGTCGCCCCGCGCCAGCGCGGCCAGGCTCAACCGGGCGGCATCGAAACAGGCGAGGTCCACCGGGACCGACAGGCGTGCTCCCAGCTCCCGGGCGATGTCAACCGCCACTCCGGCCGGCGCACCGGCCGTGCCCTGCACCAGGACCGGGTTGCCCAGGTTGATCGCCGCCCGGAGCACCCCGGTCGGCGCCAGGTCGCTGGCCACATCCCGGACGTCACCCACGACGATCACCGTATCAACCGCCCGATTTCTGCCATACCGAGATGTGGCTCGTGCTGTCGCTCGTGAAAGGTTCACGGTCCCAGCCGCTCCACCGCTCGCGCAGCGTCAGTCCGGCGAGCTGCGCCATCAGGTCCAGCTCCGCGGGCCATACGTAGCGGAACGGCGCCGAGAAGGTCTCAAGCTCGCCGTTCACCACCCAGAAGTGGTGCGAGGTAAGGCGCTGCGCGGCGATGTCGTACTCGTCGAAGCCAAGATGCCGTGGGGTAACGGTGAATGCCCGGACAGTCTCGCCAGGCGGAAGGCGCTGCAGCGCCGGGACGATGACCTCGATCACGAAGTAGCCGCCGGGGTCCAGGTGCGCGGCGACATTGCGGAAGCAGTCGACCTGGCCGCCTTGCGTGGTCAGGTTCATGATCGTGTTACGGACCAGGTAGGCGAGCCCGAACGTCCCGCTCACCGTGGCGGTGGCAAAGTCCCCGATGGTCACGCCGATGCTGTCGGCGCCCGGCTTGGCTTGCAGATGCTCGGCCATGGCGGGCGACAGTTCGATCCCGTGCACCCGGATACCCCGCCGGCTGAGGGGCAGCGCGAGGCGGCCGGTACCGATGCCGAGCTCGAGAGCGGTGCCTGACCGTGCCAGTTCCGCGAGGAAACTCACAGCCGGGTCAACGACCGCTGGCTCGAATATTTCCGGCCACTTGGTCTCGTACGTCGCCGCGATCCGCTCATCGAAGTAGTTCTCCGGCACACGGCCACTGTGCCCGGAAACGCCGCCAGGCGCGACTCATTATCAGTCCGGGAAGCTGGCGGGCCGGCCTCATCCTTAACGATATGTTACCGATATATCATCTTACTCTACGGAAAGTCGTCCGCGAGAACTGAGCCCTGACATAGGCCACGGGCAATCGGGCCAATGCGGGCGGGCGCCGGCCCGGTAACCCTTTCGTGATATATCTGCTTGCGGGAGCTGACCTCGTGGGATCGGTGAGTGAGAGAGATGCGTGGACACAGAGGACATCATGGTGCTCGCGATGGCGTGGGCGACGGCCGCCGCATGCGCCGGGGCATGGTGCCAGATCTCGTCCTCGCCGCGTTGCTGGCCGGTCCCGCGCATGGCTACGAGCTGATGGACCGGCTCGAGAGCTTCACTGGCGGCAACTGGCGCCCCAGTCCGGGTTCCGTCTACCCGCTCCTGCAGATGTTCGAGGACAAGGGCGTGGTTGAAAGCCACGAGGCCGAGGGCCGTCGGGTCTTCTCCCTGACCACTTCCGGCCGCAAGCAGGCCGAACAGGCCGACCAGCGTCGCGTCAGCGAGGTCGCGCTGACTTTCCCGCCGGACTCGCGCGACCGGAGTAATTCTCAGAACTCGCAGCTACGGACCGAAATGCAGCAACTGGAAGCCGCGAGTCACCAGATCGCGACATTGGCGAATCCCGGGCAGGTCGAGCAAGCGGTCGAGATCGTCCGCAACGCCAGAAGGGCCTTGTACCGGCTCCTGGCTGAGTGACGGGCACCGTCGGCCACCCGCGTGGCCGCGCTCGCCGCTGTCCTCGGCGACGCCGGCGTCGAGCACCCCGACCGGGTCGCATCACCGTCGAGCGCTATCCGATGCCGTCCCGGTGGCGCCCGATGAGCTCGGCGTACTGGTCGTTGACGAACCCGGCCGCCCGGATCGGGCCATTGTGGGGTGTCAGCCCACTCATCCATTGTGCTGGGTCTGGCGGATCAGCCGCCGGCGAGCGCCAGGATTTCGCGGTTGATCGAGGCGGTCGAGCAGTTGCTCACCCGGGCTTGGGCGTGCGCTCCGGCCGGCCAGTCCGGAGGCTGGACGAGCCCTAGTGCCGACAGCGTGCCATTCGGTCCGGCGTAGCCGACGACGAGGGTGCTGCCGCCGACCCGCAACATGCCCAGGCTGGCATCGGTGACGACGACCTCCGTGCTGCCGGTGGCGGTCACCGGGACCTGGGAGCCGGCGGACGTGACGACGGTGAAGCCAGCGCTGCTCGCGTCCGATACCGTCCCCTGGACGACAGCGAGGCCCGGTATGTTCATGAACAACTTGTTGCCGACGAGGATTAGATCGGCCGCGATCGCACCGTCGGAGCTGGTGCCTCCCACGGTAACCGCCGCCCCGTCCGTGACGTCGCTGAGCAGCGCTCCGGACGCCGCTATCTTCGTGGCCGCCGTCGTGGTCACGGTCACCAGCTGCCCGCTGGCCGCCTTAACGACCAGGCTGCTGCCGTTCACCTGCTCGAGCGTCCCGTTGGCCTGCTCGAGCTGGGCGCACCCGCTGACCGCGGTGAGGATCGTCTGGGTGCCGCCGCCGGAGAAGTGCACGTGCACGACGCCAGCTGCGGAGCCGATTACCACGAGCAGGACGAGAGCGGCCGCCGCGCCGCCGACCGCCAGCATGGCGTGCCGCAGGGGACGCGGCAGCACGCGCCGCCTGGTGTGCCGCGGACGGGTGGGTTGGGGTGCCTCCTGCGTCCTGGTCGCCAGGCCGCGTATCCCGTCGGCAACAAGGTTCCACCGGTTCGCCTCGAGCTGGCACTGCGCGCAGCTCGCGAGGTGCTCCCGGGCCCGGCCGGCGATCGGCTGGCCGGTGACCTCGCCGATCAGGTCCTCGAGGTCCAGATGGGGGGAGCGGGTGTCAGCGGGATCTGTATTCATCGGTTCTGGCCCTTCTCACTAAGAATCCGGCACAGCGCGGTGCGCGCAGCGGTCAGGCGGCTCTTCACCGTCCCGACCGGGATCTCCAGCACCTCGGCGACCTCAGGGAGGCTGAGCCCGGAGCCGAAGGCAAGGCCGAGCACCTCCCGGTGGGCTGGCGCGAGCTCCCTGATCGCAACCCTGACCTCGGCCAGTTCGGCCCGATCCAGGGCCATCACTTCAGGCCCCGGCCCCGAACCCGGCTGGTCGGCCAGAAAGGCGTCGTCCACCACGCGCAACCGCTGACGTCGCAGCCGGTCACGGGTCTGCCGCCGGGCGATGGCGATCACCCAGGAACGCGCCGACGACTCACCGCGGAAGGAGCCGGCGCCGCGCCAGACGGCGAGCATCGTGTCCTGCACGATCTCCTCAGCCAGCGCGCGCTCACCCGTCACCAGCAGCACCTGCGCGAGTACGACCCGGCCGTGCTCACGGTAGAACGCGGCCATCGCTTCCTCGTCGCCCTGGCCGATCCTGCGCAGCAACTGCGACTCGGCACCGCCGAGGGCAGGGTCGCGGCTGGCGGTGAAGGCCGCTGCGCCGGTACCCCGGTGCGGAGGATCGTTCACCCGTACCTCCTCAAGGGATTCGCTTGAAGAGTAGGTAGCAGCAAACCACGAATCGGTTCGGCTCAGCGGCCTGCTCAGCCAGACTGTCATCCCGCCGTGGACAACCGGCTTCGCAACCTTCGTTCGCGACGGCTCGCGGCGGATGCTCGCCGATGCGCGGCTGATGGCCGCCCCCGGGCGCAGCCAGTTGCTCACGTCCGCCGCCAGCGCAGCCGGGCGATATCAACCTGCCCGCGACAGCTCGGACAGCTCACCGGCGCTCTCTGGCATGCTGTCCATCACGGCCTTCGTTTCGCGATCACGGGTCTTTAGCGAGAAATAAAGCGGCCCCGACCCGGTTCGCGGGTCGGGGCCGCCTGAATATCTGGCTGACGGGTCAGCCGCCGGCAACCACGAGGGTCTCGGTGCCGGTGGAGGTTGCGGCGTACTCGTCACCGGAGAAGACCGCCGCGACGTCGTACGAGCCAGCGGCAAGGGTCGTGGTGCACTCCGCGTAGTTTTCCAGGGTCGTGGCATTCCACAGGAGCGCCACGTCGGTGCAGCCCGCGATCGCGGTGCCGCCAGCCGTGAAGCTCACGAGGTCGCCGCCGGTCTCGCTGTAGGCAGCGAGGAGGTTGCCGCCCGCGGTGTTCGCGGAGGCGGCGGCCGGGCCGGCCGGCAGGACCGTCGCGATCAGCGTCACCGGCGTGCCGGCCGTTGCCGCGGCAGGGGCGACGGACGTCCCCGTGACCATGAGGTTGATGATCTTGTACTCAGTGTCGCCCGTGTTCGACGTGATGAACCCGGAGGTGCTGGGGTTGTAAGTCGCGCGCATCAGCACGAAGCCCCAGGCTTCAGTCGGGGTGGCGACTGTGCACTCCCCGGTGCTGGTGCCGTTGGCCCCCGGGGTGAGCTTGCCGCTGCAGCCGGTAAAGGCGGGGTTCGCGGGCTGGTCCGGGATGTCGGGCGGGTCAGAGATCGTGACGGTCCCAGTCGGCGCCGGGCCGCCAGGAGTGTTGTTCTTCACGGTGAAAGGCACCGTAACGTTCCCGGCCGTCTCCCAGTTCAGGGTGGGCGAATTGGCATCAGCGTCTATGGTGATCACCGTGGTGGTGGCGTACACCGCGGCCACGGTCACCGTGGTGCTGCCGCTCGAGCGCAGGTCCTTCGCGTCGCCGCCGTACGCAGCGGTCACTGTGTAAGAGCCGCCCGCGTTCCAGGTGTACTTAAGGGATGCCTTCCCGGCAACCACCTTCGCGGTGCCCAGCTTGCCAGCAGCGTCGGAGAAGGTGACGGTGCCGGTCGCCGCCGAGGGCGACACGACCGCGGTGAACGTCATGGCCTTGCCCGTGGTGGCGGCAGCCGGAGACGCGGTGACCTTGACCGAGGTCTTCAGCGCCAGCACCTTTACCGTCGCCACACCAGTCGAGGCTTTGTGGGTAGCGTTGCCCGCGTATTCGGCCTCAACGCGGAGGGAGCCAACGGCGCCGAACACGTGGCCACAGCTCGCGGTGCCGTTCGACAGAGTTGCCGAGCACAGCGTCTTGCCACCCCAGGCGAACTTGACCGTTCCCTTAGGCAACGTGCCGCCCTTAACCTTCGCGGACAGCGTCACCTTGGTGCCAACATAACCGGACACAGCTGACATCGTCGTGGTGGTCGCGTGCTTGACGGTGTGCGTCGCCGCCATCGCGCTGACGGCCGGGGCAACCATCGCCGCAGCCCCCGCGAGCGTCACGGCCGTGGCCCCGACGGCCAAGACTCGTGCGGCACTGCGGCACATAGCCTTCCCCACGGCCCTATCTGGCCAGCTCAGATTCATGCTGTATTGCCTCCTCTTGATGTCACCCGAACCCCGGGGTGGATGCTGGCGATCAGCCGCCAGAGCACACTGTTCTCCCCGATACGACGCCACGACTGATGAATCGGAGCACATACTGACTCAACTTTCACACTTTCGGGCACGCCAGGGTCACTCACCTTGACCGTGTACGGGCACGTCATGCCGGGCGATCAGCAGCGCGCGGCCAGCCGTTTCGCGGCGCTGGTGGGGACGCGAGAGCCATGCGCAGTATCAACGGAGTCTTCAGCCGCTCACGCCGCGGTGATGGACCTGCCCGACGTGCAGGCCCGCTGGGGGCTAGAAGCGACCGTCCCGCCGGCGACCCGGCATCGGCCTCGTGATCCCGGCCCGGCGACAGGGCCCCGAGTGGTCATCAGGATCGGCACGTCGGAGCTGCCCCTGCTCAGTTCCAGCTCTTGCCGTTCCAGTGCAGGATCAGGGTGTACGGGTCGCCGTTGGTGCTGGCGATATATTCACCGACCGCCCAGGCGTTGCTGGCCGATGTCGCGGCGACGCCCGCCAGGGCTCCGTTACGGTCGACGTTCGGGCTCCAGACCCGGACCCAGGCCGTTCCCGTCCAGCGCAGGATGAGCGTGGTGTTGTTAATGTCGTTCGGGCCTACCCCGCCCACCGCCCATGCGGTACCGCCGGGAATGAAAGCGACCGCGGACAGAGACCGGTCCTTGGGATAGGGAACGGCTACCGTTTCCCAGGTCTTGCCGTTCCACCGCATGCTGATCCCATAGGGGACGATGACGCTACCGTGGTGGTAACGGTACCCGACAGCCAGCATGGTGCCGGACGGCCCTACGGCGATTGCGGACAGGTAGTATTCGAGACCCTCGAGCGGGAAGGACACGGGCTGCCACATGGCGCCACTCCAGCGCAACAGCACGCTGTCAAGGGGGTAGGCATTCCCCTGGCCGCCCGCCCACGCGGTATTTGCTCCTGTCGCCACGACAGTGTTCAGGTTGACCTCGGACACAGCGGTCGGAACCAGGTACCAGCGGTTGCCCGTCCTGTGCAGGACCAGCGGGAGATAGTCTCCGCCGTGGAATCCCGCGGTCCCCCCGACCGCCCAGACGTTGTTCCCGGAGCCCGCCACGCTGAGCAGGCAGCCGGGGACGTCTGGCACGTCTTTCTGCCAGCTCCATGCCCTGCCATTCCAGTGCATGACCAGGACGTTCCCGGGTTGGTCGCCGTTGACAGTGCAGCCGACCGCCCAGACGTCGTCTTCCGAGGCCGCGTATACCGCGTTCAGCATGCCGCTCACCGGGCGCGGGCTCTTCACCTGCGTCCATCGCGTGCCGTTCCACTGCAGGAGCAGCGTGCACTGGTTGCCGCAGCCAACGGCGCCGCCAACGGCCCAGGCGGCGCTGGCCGAGGCAGCGGCGACGCCGTTCAGGTTTCCGAGGATGCTGAACGAGGTGACGGCGGGCCGAACGGACGGGACTGCCGCCTGCGCCGAGCCGGTTCCGCCGATTCCCCCAGCCACGAGCAGGCAGAAGACCCCTACGGCAAGAGCGGTTCCGGCAAGCTTTGATGTGCGCACGAGGCACGCCCTTTCCCTGCTCGTACAGCTCCAATGCGATGTTAATCAGCCTGAACGGGGCATGGATAGTTGTAGCGCCTGGCCAGCAAGCGCGAAAACCCAGCGACCAGGGGTCAAGCATCCGCTATCGCATGGCCAACGCTGCGGCAATGATGCGAGAAGCACGTTTCGGTTAATTCCGGCCGGGCAGTCGCGCCGCTGGACGAGGGACTAATCCCCCAGTGGCTTTGTTGGCGAGAACCGGGCATCGTGTTCCACGATACGTATTACGTACGAAGAAGGTTCTGCCGGCCGTCCGCCCGGTCAGGTGGAAACCTCGGACAACCTCGGACACCCAAACCGCATCATTCTCCCCCGCGTATACGTCGTATCTAGCGATACGACTGGAACACGTGCGAGGGAGCAGCATGCGAGAGATCATCCGGGGCCGGGGAATCCGGTCCCGCTGGCGGGTAGCGGCGGCGGTTGCGGCGGCCGGCATCGCGCTGCCGGTGGTGGCGGTGGTGGTGGACGCGACCCCGGCGCTGGCGGTCAGTTCCACGTACGGCACCAGTTCCGGGTTCTGCAAGCAGGTCGACCCTTCCACGGGAAGGGCCCTGGGAGCGAACCTGGACAACGTGTGGGCGTGCGGCCCGGAGGGCGGCGACTTCAGCGTCCCGCCGTTCGAGACATCCGACTACGGCTTCCAATGCACTGAGTTGGCGAACCGGTTCCTGTGGGACGCTCACCAGCTCGCGCCGATCGATGACTCCGACGCGCCAGGCGACAACCTGGTCGGGGGTAACTTCGCCCTCTCCGTACACAATCAGCACACGTCGATTCCCCTGGTGTCCTCCGGGACGAAGACTCTGCCGTCGGCCGGCGACATCATCAGCATGTGGAAGGGAACCGGCGCCTATGGCCAGGACGGCGATGATTCTCATGTCGCCGTCGTGACCGGCGTCGCCGCCACGAGCAGCGGCTGGAAGATCACGGTGATGGAGGAGAACGCGCCAGACACCGACGATGGCTACAACGCAATCACCGTGTCGGCCAACGGCGCCAACTGGAGCTACGACTCGGGATACTTCACCAGCTTCGACTGGGTGCACTTCGCACCGCTTACCATCCCGGCCGAGCCGGAGAGCCTGAGCGCCTCTTCGGTCACCGGATCCAGCGCGGTGTTGCACTGGACGGACTCCGCCAACGACGTTGGCCAGTACCTGACGCAGTACAAGATCGGCAACGGCGCCTGGCAGGCCGGGCCATCTGCCCCGGCCGGCGCCACGTCGGTCTCGGTGGGCGGGCTGAAGACCGGAACGACATACACGTTCCAGGTCGGTGCCAACAACGCCAAGGGCACCAGGTGGTCGGCGTACCTGACGGTTAAGACCGTGCCCATCCCGGCCGAGCCGACCATCGGCAGGCCGGCCATGGCCGCGCGGGACGCGACGATCTCCTGGGGGGAGGCCACCAGTAACGAGACCCAGTTCCTCACCCAGTACAAGCTCGGCTCCGGCGCCTGGCAGGCCGGGCCGTCCGTCGGCTCTGGCACCAGGTCGGTGACGATCGGCGGCCTGATCCCCGGCGAGTCGTACACCTTCCAGGTTGGCGCGAACAACATCGCGGGCACCCGCTGGTCGGCGTACGCGACGGGCAGCACCCCGCAGGTGCTGGCCTCCCAGGTGACCAACGCGCGCGTGACGGCGACGAGCGAGACTGCCGCCGCGCTGGCCTGGACGAACACCGCCGACAAC
Source organism: Trebonia sp. (assembly GCA_030043595.1). Taxonomy (GTDB): domain Bacteria; phylum Actinomycetota; class Actinomycetes; order Streptosporangiales; family Streptosporangiaceae; genus Trebonia. The sequence continues at coordinate 2,807 of JASHXJ010000193.1, read as the reverse complement.
GTAGCGAGCTTCGTGACCCAGTACCGGGTCACCGGCACCAGCGCCTGGACCGCCGGCCCCTCGGTGGGTGCCGGTACCACGTCGGTGACGGTGGGCGGCTTGAGGGCCGGCACCGAGTACACGTTCCAGGTCGGGGCGGAGAACAGCAAGGGCACCAACTGGGGCCAGTACTTCTACGGCACCACGGCGAGCGTCCCGACTCCGGCACCGGCCCCGACGGGGTACAACACCGGTGTTGAGGTCACCGTGGTCTCGCAGGCGACCGGCGGCGACTCCGGTCACACGGGTCCGGCCAACTCCTACCCCGCGGGCCCCACGCACGCGGCCGGCTCGCCGATCTACATCGTCTGCTACGTCAATGGCCAGTCAATCACCGGCCCCTACGGCACCGAGACCGCATGGGACCTGGGCGATGACGGTTACTACTACAGCGACGCCTGGCTGTGGACGGGCTCCAACAGCCCGGTCGTGCCGACGTGCGACCTGAAAACCGTCACGGTGGTCTCGCAGGCCACTGGAGGGGACTCTGGCCACACCGGCCCGAGCAACGCCTACTCGGCGGGCCCGGCCCGCCCGGCGGGCTCCGACGTCCAGATCGCCTGCTATGTCAACGGCCAGTCAATCACCGGCCCCTACGGCACCGAGTCGATCTGGGACCTGTCCACCGACGGCTACTACTACTCCGACGCCTGGCTGTGGACGGACTCCAATGGCCCGGTGGTCCCGGAATGCCCGTAAGCCCGGCCCGTAAGTAAGCCGCTGAGGCCGCCGCCCCGCAGGGACGGCGGCCTTGGCGTTCCGGTGCGCCGTTTGACACAGGGGCGTCACAGGTGCGGCCTAACACAGCGGAGCCAGTGCAGCAGCCGGTGGCGTTGCGACCAGAACGGCAGCCTGGCGGCGTACCTGGTCCCTGCCGGAACCCGGCTGGCCCCGCGGGGGTTCAGGCAGCCCGTTCGCGGGCATGGTCTCGGGCTTAGAACAGGCTAGTGCCACGGGGGGCGATCAGGATGGACCGAGGCAGCGAAGTTCGTGAAGGCTACGCCGAGATCGGCGACCAGCGGCTGCATTACAGGGAAGCCGGCGAGGGGCCGTTGATAGTCCTGCTGCACGGCTTCCCAGAGTTCTGGTACGGGTGGCGGCAGCAGATCGAACCGCTGGCGGCGGCAGGATTCCGGGTCGTCGCGCCTGATACGCGCGGCTATAACCTGTCATCGAAGCCGGACGGCGTCGCGGCCTACGATATCGGCAAGCTGGCCGCCGACATCCGCGGTCTGATCCACGAGCGCGGCGCCAAGTCCGCCCTGCTGGCCGGTCACGACTGGGGAGGATCCATCGCCTGGGCCACCGCGATGAACCACCCCGAGGTCGTGGACCGGCTGGCCATCCTCAATGCAGCCCACCCGCGGAAGCTCTCGCAGGGACTGCACCACCCGGGCCAGCTCCGCAAGTCCTGGTACTTCTTTTTCTTCGACCTCCCGGAGCTGCCCGAAACCGTCGTGCACGCCGACCACTGGCGGTTTTTCCGGCACTTCCTGCGCGATGCCCGCCCGGCCTACACGCCGGAGGAGACCGAACGCTACATCGAGGCGTGGTCCCAGCCGGGCGCGGCAACCGGGATGATCAACTACTACCGCTCCTCGGTGCGAACCTCGCCCAAGCAGGCCGAAGCGGCGCTTCGCCCGGTCAAGGCACCTACCCTGGTCATCTGGGGGCAGCGGGATCGCTACCTTGGCGAGGAACTAGCCGAGCCCGACCGCGACGATGTGCCTAGCCTCGACCGCGTCGAGCGCCTGCCCGACGCCTCGCACTGGGTCCATCACGACGAGCACGAGCGCGTCAACCAGTTGCTCATCGACTTTTTCGCCCCCGCCCTGCCGGCCAGGAACTGACCGGGGACGTAAGTTCAACTTCGCCGCCCTTACGGCGAGAACGGCTTCCTGAAGGACTCCGCCGCCCGGGTCTGCGGCGAGCAGCTCGCGGCACACCGCTGCTCTTGTCCCGGCTGATCGGCGAGCACTTCGCCTAGTCCACAGCATGTTGTTGCCCCGGCGCGGGCCGGGGTACAAACCTGGTACGTCACGGGCCCGGCACGCCCGCGGTCCGCGATCCTGAGGCAGTGCCAGCGATGCCGCTGGTGCGGGGACAGGTCGCTGGCCGCAAACACCAGAGGGGGAGCGACCGGTCCGGGCTGTTGGTCGCCGGCAACCAGTACGGGGGTGCAGGCTTATGTCCGGCGGAACTAGCATCCGTCCCTTCCGGGCCGACATGCCCGGCGAAGCGATCGCCGACCTGCGGCGGCGCATCACCGCGGCGCGCTGGCCGTCCAGGGAGCTGGTCAAAGACCGCTCGCAGGGCGTGCAGCTGGCGACGATCCAGGAACTCGCTCGCTATTGGACGACTGATTATGACTGGCGCAAGTGTGAAGCGAGGCTGAATGCCCTGCCGCAGTTCACGACCGAGATCGACGGCGAGGAGATCCACTTCATCCACGTCAGGTCGCCGCACGCGGACGCGCTGCCGCTGATCATCACGCACGGCTGGCCCGGCTCGGTGATTGAGCTGCTCGAGGTCATCGGCCCGCTCACCGACCCGGCCGCGCACGGCGGCTCCGCCGAGGACGCGTTCGACCTGGTGCTCCCCTCGCTGCCCGGCTATGGCTTCTCCGCCGAGCCGGACGAGGCCGGCTGGGACCCCGGCCGCATCGCGCAAGCGTGGGCGGAACTGATGCGCCGCCTCGGCTACACCCGCTACGTCGCCCAAGGCGGCGACCAGGGCGCCGCCGTCACCGACGCGATGGGCGGCCAGGC
>JASHXJ010000192.1 GCA_030043595.1 Trebonia sp. | reverse complement strand
CGCTGCTGAACCCCAGCCGCCGCGCGGAGTCGTGGTTGCCGCTGATGAGGATCACCCGCGTGCCGGTGTCGCGCAGCCGGACCAGGGCGTCCTCGCACAGCGCCACCGCGTCCACCGGCGGCACAGCGCGGTCGTAAACGTCGCCGGCGACGAGCACGGCGTCGACCCGTTCGGCACGCGCCGTCTGCACCAGGTGGTCGAGGAACGCGGCCTGCGCGTCGCGCAGGTCGGCCCGGTGCAGCGACCGGCCGAGATGCCAGTCAGATGTGTGCAGGAACCGCATGGCAGGGACCATAGCGAAGCCCCCCGACATTCGAGGCGATTCCGCTCGGAGCCGCCGCGAATAGGTCGAGCGGGAATGTCGGTGGGCGGTGTTAGCGTGCGGCTGCGCCCGGAAATGGAGCGCGGCCACCCGGGCGGCGGGAACAAGGACTTGGTGATCGACTGCTGACAGGGGCAGGCGGCGGTCAAGGGCCGGTGCCGCGCGTCAGGAAAGCCGTTAGTTTCGGAAATGAAACTTCTGGGCTGGCGTGTTACAGGTCATGGGTCAACAGAGCATCTCTCACCCGGGGACGGATGGACGACACGAACAGTCAGGACGCCCAGCGCAGCAGCGAGGCGCGCTGGATCAGGAGGCTGGCGGGGTACTGCTGGCGGTACAAGCGCGACGTGATCATCGCGCTGGCGGGGGCGCTGCTCTACGTGGCGGCGACGCTGACCATCCCGCTGCTGCAGCGCGCGATCATCGACAACGTCATCGTCACGCACAAGGAATCGGTCTGGCCGCTGGCGATAGCCCTGCTGATCGCCGCGGCGGCGAACTTCGCCGGCATTTACATGCGGCGGTTCCGCGGCGGGAAGATGGCGCTCGACGCGCAGCACGCCATGCGGACCGAGCTGTTCGACTCGCTGTCCCGGCTGGACGGCGCCCGGCAGGACGAGATCCACACCGGCCAGCTCGTCGGCCGGTCGATCTCCGACCTGAACATGGTGCAGGGCCTGCTGCAGTGGATGCCGCTGACCCTGGGCAGCGTGCTGCTGTTCGTCTTCTCCCTCGTCATCATGATCATCTTGTCCCCGCCGCTGGCGCTGGTCGCGATCGCGGTGGCCCCGGCGCTCTGGCTTATCTCGACCGCGGCGCGCAAGAAGCTGTTCCCGGCGAGCTGGCACGCGCAGCAGCAGGTCGGCGAGGTCGCCGGCATCGTCGACGAGGCGATCGGCGGCGTGCGCGTCGTCAAGGGGTTCGGCCAGGAAGAGCAGGAGATGCGGCGGATGGAGGCCGCCAGCGAGGATCTGTACAGCTCCCGCCTGCGGATGATCAGGTTCACCGCCCGGTACAACCCCGCGCTCACCGCGATCCCGTCGCTGGGGCTGGTGGGCGTGCTGGCGTTCGGCGGCTGGCTGGCGATCCACGGCCAGGTCACGCTCGGCACCTTCCTGGCGTTCTCCAGCTACCTGGCGCAGCTCGCCGGGCCGGTGCGGGTGCTCACCAGCCTGGTGACGATCGGCCAGGAGGCTCGCGCCAGCGTCATCCGGGTGTTCGAGGTGATCGACTCGCGTCCCACCATCACCGACAAGCCCGACGCGATCGACCTGCCCGCGGACGCGAACGGGATCACGTTCGACGACGTGAAGTTCGGGTACGTGCCGTCGCAGCCGGTGCTGCGCGGGCTGACCCTGGACATCAGGCCGGGCGAGACCCTCGCGGTCATCGGCCCCTCCGGGTCCGGGAAGTCCACGCTCTCACTGCTTCTCCCCCGCTTCTACGACGTGCGCGGCGGCGCTGTCCGCATCGGCGGGTGCGACGTGCGCGACGTGACGCAGCAGTCGCTGCGGGCCGCCATCGGCATGGTCATGGAAGAGAGCTTCCTGTTCTCGGACACGGTCACCGCCAACATCGCCTACGGGCGGCCGGACGCGACGTTCGACCAGGTGGTGGCCGCCGCCAGGGCCGCGGAAGCCGACGAGTTCATCCGCGAGCTGCCCGGCGGATACGACACCGTGATCGGCGAGCAGGGGCTCACCCTGTCGGGCGGCCAGCGGCAGCGGGTCGCGCTGGCGCGCGCGCTGATCACCAACCCCCGGCTGCTGCTGCTCGACGACGCCACCTCGGCGGTCGACCCGCGGATCGAGGCGGAGATCCACGCCACCCTGCACCGGGTCATGGCGGGCCGGACCACCCTGCTGATCGCGCACCGCAAGTCCACGCTGAACCTGGCCGACCGGATCGCGGTGCTCACCGCCGACGGGCGGGTTTGCGACGTCGGCACGCAGGACGAGCTGGCCGAGCGGTCCGAACTGTACCGGCTGCTCGTCTCCGGGCCCGGCGACGACGCGGAAGGCACGGACGCGGGCGAGCTCGCGGCACCCGCGGATATAGCCGAGGATGCCGGAGCCGGCCCGGATCGTTCGGGATATAAGGATCTGGGAACCGACGCGGCGCGGGCGCTTGCAGCTTCCGCCGGCGCGGGGATCGGGCGGGCTGCCGGTGGCGGCGCCAGGGGCCGGGGCGCGGCCCGGGTCAACGCGCGGCTGGACGGCATGATCGGCAGCGTGCCACCGAGCCCTGAGCTGCTGGCCAAGGTCGCGGCGCTGCCGCCGGTGAAGGACAAGCCGAAGGTCGACATCGCCCGGGCGCGGGCGGCCGACCGTCACTTCACGCTGCGCAAGCTGCTGCGGCCGATCGCGGTCGCGCTGATCGCCGGGCTCGTGCTCGACGGCCTGGACGCCGCCGCCAGCCTGGCGCTCCCCGCTCTCGTGCGCGGCGGGATCGACCAGGGGGTCGAGGCGCGGGCGTTCGGGATCGTCGTGACGATGGCGCTGATCGGGCTGGCGATCGTGTTCGGCGACTGGCTGGTCAACATCGCCGAGACCATGGTG
>JASHXJ010000191.1 GCA_030043595.1 Trebonia sp. | reverse complement strand
AGGCCGGCGAACAGGGCGACCAGTTCAGTCCTGGTGTGCGTCAGGAACAAGATCACCGCCACCACCAGGACGGTCACCAGGGCCGCGCGTCTTCTCATCTCCCCGCAGAACCAGAGGACGACGAGGAGCCCCAGCGCGACCGCGGCGTAGTCCGACACCTGCACGGGCGTGATCGGCCAGAACTCGCCGGACAGCCGGCCCATGTCGAGGGCTCGTCCCGGTGCCACGAGGAAGCCGAGCACCACCGTGCCGAGCACCGTGAACAGCGCGGCCAGGTGGCACCTGACCAGCAGCAGGTCACGCCGGTCCCACCACGGGGTCAGCAGCCAGAGCGTGCCGACGAACCCGGCGAGCCTGCAGGTCCGGTAGGCCGTCGCGATAAAGCGGCCCGCCACGGGGTTTATGGCGGAGATGACCGCCGCGATGACCAGCAGGGTCAGCAGGCTCAGGAACGCGTTCGGGCGGATGAGCAGCCGGCGGTTGACGGAAATCGCCAGCGCAAGGGCCAGCGGCAGGGCGCCCTGGGTGATCAGCCTGCCGGCGATGCCCGGGATCGGGACGATCAGCGGCAGCCCGTTCCAGGTTGCCTTGTAGAACGGCACGACGTTGAGGAACAGCAGCCCCCACGCGAGGTACACCCTGCGCCGGGCCGCGCGATCGCGGACCTCATCAACCCGCAGCAGTCGCGCGGCGGGTCGTAGCAGCCGCAAGCCACGGCGCGGCGCGTACGCGACGACGGACGAAGCCATGCCAGCCGTAACTCCTAGCTCAGACGGCCGACGCCGAACGGGGCGCCGGGCCCTGGGGGCAGCCCCAGGCTCTCGTCGGACTTGTCCGCACCGACCAGCACCGCGGAGACCAGCGACACGCCGGCCAGCCGGATCATCTCGCTCGTGGCCTGCAGCCTGGCCCACGACGACCGTCCGGCGATGACGACCGCGACGGCACTGTTAGCCCACGTCGCCAGATGCTCCCCGCCGTGCGCTGGATCCAGCGTCGCCAGCGTGAGCAGCACGTCCGCCGACAAGTAGGCGCCCGCTATCTCGTCACTGAACGTCGAGCGCCGCGCGGTCACCGGCCCATCCGCGGCCGGCGCGCACGGAGCGATCTCCCCTGGCCTGGGCACCGCGACCACCAGCGACGTCTGGTGTGTCCGGACCACGCCAACCTCAGGGCCGCCGCTGCCAAGCAGCGTCGCGGCCGGCGCTCCCCTGACGAGGTCCGCAAGCACGACCTTGCGTCCTTCCTGCGCGAGGCAGACCGCGAGCGCGGCCAGCGAGCGCGCCGCCACTTCCGGACCGTCGACGGGTACCACAGCGAGCGCGAGGTGGCCGTCCTTTGCCGACGCCGCGGCGCGCAAGTGCGCGACGATCTGCCCGAGGTCAGGGTCGGCGGCCGCGACGATCCCGGCCCGGTTCGCCAGGGCCTTGCGGCCGCGCGGGGTGGCACCGACGCTCAGCTGCACCGGCGCGCCGAGCGCCCGTGCGATGTCGTCCCGCCGGCGCAGCCGGTCAGAGGTCACCGCCCGGACCACGACGATGCCCAGTCCTACAGCCAGACCGCCTACCAGGCCGTACACGACATAGATGAGCATCCACTTCTTCTTCGAGTACGGGACCGCGGCGGCCGGGTCCAGCACCACGCTGCCCTTCACCGAGGGCAGCGACTGGCTGTCGGTCTGGCTCTGGGCGACTGTCTCCTCAAGCACGCTCAGCGAGAGGGTGGCCTGGGCCTGCTGGGTCTGCAGGCTCTCCAGCCTGGCTTGCTGCGCGGACGTCTTGGGCTCGCGCTCGACCTTCTTGATCTGGGCGCTGAGGGAGGCCACCTGCTGGCTGTCGCGGGGCAGCTGCTGCTCCATGGACTGGGTCACCGTCTGCTGAGCCAGCTCCTCTTGTGCGGCCCTGAACTGCAGGAACGAGCTGGCGATCGCGCTGGCCCTGCGCACCGCCTCGCTGCTGGACGTCGCGCTCGCGGTGATCTGGAGGACCCGGTCGGTGACGATCGTGACGCTATAGGACGCCGCGAAGGTGCCGACGCTCTCGTGCTCGCCGAGCTTGGCCATGGCGAGCTTGGCCACCGAGTGGCTCTCGGCGATCGCCTGGTTGTCGAACACCGCCTCGGAGGGGTTCTCGTCGATCCCGTAGGTGATCAGGACCGAGGTCTGGGCCTTGTACGCCGGCGGTTTGGCCACGAGAACACCCAGGCCAGCCACCACTCCGAGCAGAGCCAGCACGCAGACCAGGCGCGCGCTGCGCGCGATGGCCGCCCAGATGTAGCTCAGGCTCACGAGGCCGGTGGCCACATCGGCGGGTTGCGCCTCGGGCAGGGTGAAGTCAGTGAAGTCCGTGAGCCGCGCGGGACGGTCATGGTCTCCGTTCATCGTGTACATGACCGCGTGGTCGCGTTCCGTCATCGTCCACTCTCCGTCGCTACACCAACCATGCGGGTGGGCATTCTGTGTCGCTCCGACCGCGCCAGCTGCGGCAGGCGGCCAGTTGTCTGGTCTCGTGGCTCCGGGTTGGCCACGAAGATCCCGGCGATGGTCCGGCCCGCGGCAGCGGCCGCCGCGGCGACCCGCACGAGCTGCTCGGCGGTCACGGCGCCAGCGGTAACGGCCAGCACCGTGACATCGGCGCGCGCCGTGCCGGCGAGCTGGGGCGCCCGCGCATCGATCACGTCAACGGCGACAGTCACGGACTGCGCCGGTACGCGAACGACGTCCTCGTGATCGCTCACCATGAGCTGCAGGCTGGCCGGGTTCCGCGCTGCCGCCGGGCGGCAGGCCGCCCGCAGCGCGGCCATGGCCGTGCTGTCGTGACCCGCGCCGACCAGCAGAGCAGCCGGAATGCCCTGCGCCGCGGTGTACACCGCGAGCTGGGGACCGAGCGCCAGCGCGTCCCGGTCAGCCGACAGCGACAGCACAGCGATCGAGCCGGTGCCGCTCCGGCCGGATTCCCGCAGCAGGCCCACGTGGCGGAGCGCACCGCCAAGGAGCCACGCATCGGTGGCTCCGGGTGCGTAGCTCCCCAGCAGCTTCGCCCACCCGGCGGCGTCACGCGGGCAGCGGGCGCGGACGGCCGCCAGCACGGGCACCCCGATCGAGTCGGCTATGGCGTCGCGCTCGCGCAGCCGCCGGTCGTTGCGCCCGATCGCGAGCACCACGATGACCGCGATCAGCGCGCCGACCAGGCCGCCCGCCCCTGCTGCCTGGTAAACGCGGGTCGTGCGCGGCTTCGCGATCGCGGTCGTCGCGGGCTGCAGCAGCCCGGCTGGCTGCCTCCCGCCGGGATTGCTCGCTGCAGTGCTGTAGGCGATGTAGCTATCGGTGACGGCATTGGCCGTCCGTTCCGCTTGCCGTGCGGTATCGCCCTGGGCGCTGACGGATACCGTGAGCGGGCCCGCGGAACTGACCTGGATCAGGTTCCGCAGCGCCGTGACCGAAAGTCGCAGGTCAGCCGCGCGCATCGCGGCCGAGAGCACCGGCTCGCTGGTCACGACCACGGTCTGGGTAGTGACGTCCACCGAAGGCGACTGACCCGCAGCCGTCTGGGCTGCGGAGGCGGGCGGGGGCGAGAGCACGACAAGCGCGCTGGCCGTGTACACCTGCGGCTGGGCCACGGTCCACGCGGTGTTTCCGACTAGGCCGAGCCCGACGATGGTGCCAGCCAAGATCTTGTGCCGCCACACAATCGTCGCTGACCTGACCAGATTCAGCGCCTCTCCGCTCACTCAGCCTCCGCGAGTACGGTGCGTTTTATATAGGAGCGCCCCGGACCATACCGTGATACCGCTGTGCGACCGCAGATTCACACAGCGCCGCGCACCGGCGGTCAGACGATTGTGCTGCGAGGATTACTCGCTGTATCAGGCCATGGTGCAGCCGGATCTTCTACGTGTTGCCCCGCTCCATTGTGGCGCATGGAACGAGAGTGAGACGGACAGTGAGCAAGCTTCCCGCAGCAACGGCTCCCCGGATAGGGCTCTTCGGCATCCTCGGTTCTGGCAATTCAGGCAACGACGCGTCCATGGAGACCGTCCTGCGCTACCTCGCGGACGCCCATCCCGACGCCATCGTGGATGCCATGGGCGGCGGCACTCCCGAACAGATGCGGGCCAGATACGGCATCGACGCCACGCCGCTGTACTGGTACACGAAGTTCGAGCCGCACGTGTCGGGCCCGCGGGCGGTTCCGCTCAAGGCACTGGGCAAGGCGCTGGACGTCGTCAGGACGGCCTCCTGGGTGCGCAGCCACGATGTGGTTGTCGTTCCGGGCGCCGGGCCGCTGGAGATCAGCCTGCCAGTGCGGGCATGGGGATTCCCGTTCACGCTGCTGACGGTCGCGCTGTCCGGAAGGCTTTTCGGCACCAAGGTCGCTCTGGTGAGTGTCGGCGCGGATGCGGTCAGGAAGCCGGCCACCCGGTGGCTATCCAACGCGACGGCACGGCTCGCGAGCTACCGGTCGTACCGGGACGTGTATTCGCTGGAAGCCATGCGGCGGCGAGGCATCGACACGTCACGCGACCGGGTGTACCCCGACCTCGTCTTCGGCGTTCCGACCCCGCCGTACGAGGCCGGTGACCCCACGCTGGTCGGAGTCGGCGTGATGGCGTATTACGGGGGAAACGACGACCGGCGGCGGGCGGCGGAGATCCACTCCGCATACGTCGCGAAGATGACGGAGTTCACCAGCTGGCTGGTGAGCTCAGGGCACCATGTGCGGCTCTTCGGGGGGGACAGCAAGTTTGACTGGGACGTCGCGGACCGGGTAATGGCTGGCGTGCGCCGCGACCATCCCGATCTCGATCCGTCCGTGGTCACCGCCGACCGCGCCGATTCCTACACCGGGCTCATGCAGCTCATGTCCCCCGTGGGGACAGTGGTCGCCACCCGCTATCACAATGTGATGTGCGCGCTGAAGCTCGGCAAGCCGACCATTTCCCTGGGCTATTCGTCCAAGTTCGCCGCCCTGATGACCGACATGGGGCTGGCAGAGTTCAGTCTCATCGCGAGCTCGTTCAGCGTCGCGGAGCTTACCGGGAAGTTCGAGGCGGTCACGGCGCGGCACGCCGAGCTGCGGCAGCACATGGCGGACAAGGGCGCCGCCAACATGCGCGCTCTGGACGACCAGTTCGCCGTCCTGTCGCGGACGCTGCTCGGCCGTCAGGAGATGACCAGCTTGGCGCAGGTAAACGCCTCGGCATAGTGCGCGCGGCACTCCACGCCGCGCAACCGGGCCAGGCCGAGAAACGTCTCCGTCCCCCACCAGTCGCGCTTGCGCTGCGAGGGGAAGTGCGTGTCGAGCAGTTCGGCCTTCTTCCGCGCGATCTCGTCAGTCAGCGGGAAGTACGTGTTCGGACGGGACATGTCGCCGTCCCACTTGGGGATCTCGTAATGAAGGTAAACCTGGTCCCGGAAGGCGGTCGGCAGTATTTCGGCGATGGTCCGGTGGTCCTGGTGCGCGTCCTCGATGGCCGGACCGAGAATGAGGTCAGGCGTGAACGAGCGGGCCACGCCCTCGATGATCTCCTTGACCTGGCTCCAGACGGCCGGCAGCCGCCCCTCCGGCAGATCGTGGACCTCGATCTCCAGGCCGGCGCCCGGCGTGAAGGCACGCGCCGCGGCCCTGGCCTCTCGCTGTCGCTCCGGCGTTCCGGTCAGCAGCACGTACCGCAGGCGGAGTCCGGGATGGCGCTCGGCGAGGCTGAGCAGCGTGCCGCCCGCCGCGATCTCGATGTCGTCCGGGTGCGCGCCGATGGCGAGCACGGACAGCGGCTCCCCGGCGGGAGTGTCCATCCGCAGGGTGATCACGCCGGCACCGCCGCCCCTGCGGCGTGCGTGCCCGGGCCGGACAGGACGTCGGCGGACGTGGGCCCGGGATGACCCGAGCGCTCAGGGTCCCAGACCATCCACGGGCAGTTCCCCCTGTTGTACATCTCGTCCATCTGGGCGCGTTCCTTCACAGTGTCCGCCGGCGACCAGTAGCCCTTGTAGGGGTAGGCCAGCACGCGGCCGTTCGGCACCAGCCGCACGATCGCGTCCTCGACGAGGTCTTCGCCTTCGTTGAGGTGATCGAAGATTTCCGGCCGCATCACGAAATATCCGCCGTTTTCCCACTGCCGCAGGTCACGCACCGGCGTCACCTGCGTGATGAGCCCGTTCTCGCCTATGTCCACCACGTGATGCGAGGACTGGGGCGGCACGGCGAGCAGGCTGAGCACCGCGTTACTGGCCGCGAAACGCGAGATCATGTCCGGCAGCGGCGCGTTCGTGAACACGTCCGCGTAATTCGCGAGGAACATTTCCTCGTTCTGGACGAAGCGGCGGACCCGCCGCAGGCGCTCGCCTATCGCTGAATGCAGGCCCGTGTCGACGAATGTGATGCGCCAGTCCGAAATATCTGTTTTGAACAATTCGACCTGCCCGGCACCGCTCAGCACGAAATCATTGGACCGGGTCTCGTCGTAGTCGAGGAAAAAGTCCTTCACGGCCGAGGCGCCGTAGCCGAGGCAGAGCACGAATTCCGTGTGGCCGTAGTGCGCGTAGTAGCGCATAACGTGCCATAGCAGGGGACGTTCGCCTATCAGCGCCATGGGCTTGGGGGCGGTGGTCACTCCATCCCGCATTCGCATGCCAAGGCCGCCGCAGAACAGGACCACCTTCATGACATCCTCCTCCCGAGATCACCTACGCTATGAGAGCCTGCACCACAGCCCGGTAATACGACGTCAGACGACATCGAGCGCGGGGATCGGGAAGACCAGGCGCCCGCCCCACGACCGCGCGTACGCGAGCTGATCGGTGATCTCCGCGCGCAGGTTCCACGGCAGGACGAGGATGTAGTCCGGTCTGGTCTGCGCGAGACGCTCAGGCGGGTAGATCGGGATGTGCGTGCCCGGCAGGAACTTCCCCTGCTTGACCGGTGACCGGTCGACGGTGTAGCTGACCAGGTCCGCCCTGATGCCGCAGTGATTGAGCAGCGTGTTTCCCTTGCCAGGCGCGCCGTACCCAGCCACCGAGCGACCTTGCCCGGCCGCGCTCAGCAGGAAGCCCAGCAGGTCGCTCTTGATCTTCAGCACCTCGCCGGCGAAGCCGGCATGCCCGGCGACCGAATGCAGGCCGGCCTTCTCCTCCGCGTCGAGCACCGCCTTCACCCGCTCGGAAGGCTCGCCCGCGGCCTCGGCGGGCCGTGCGTGGACCCGCAGCGAGCCGCCGTGCGTGCCCAGCTCCTCGACATCAACCACGCGCAGGCCCGCGGTCCCCAGCGCACGGCTCGAGGTCAGCAGCGACAGGTACGAATAGTGCTCGTGGTAAATGGTGTCGTACTGGCGCCGCTCGATCAGCCTGAGCAGGTGCGGGAACTCCAGCGTCACCAGCCCGGAGTCCTTCACCAGCGCACGCAGCCCCGCCGCGAACCCCCGGATGTCGGGGACGTGCGCGAAGACGTTGTTGGCCGCCACCAGGTCGGCGCGCCCGTGCTCGGCGGCGATGGACGCTCCTGTGTCTGGCCCGAGGAACCGCACCACTGTCGGGATGCCCTTGGCGCGCGCGGCCTCGGCCACGTTCGCGGCGGGCTCTATGCCAAGGACGGGGATGCCGGCCGCGCGGAAGTGCTGCAGCAGGTAGCCGTCGTTGCTCGCCACCTCGGTGACAAGGCTGCCTGGTGTCAGTCCGAGCCGGGCGGTCATGTCGTCCGCGTACTGCCTGGCGTGCGCCACCCACGACGAGGAATAAGACGAGAAATATGCGTAATCGGAAAATATGTCCTCGCCGGGTACGTAGGCGGGAAGCTGCACGAGCAGGCATTCTCCGCATAGCCGTACATGGAGCGGGTAGAATACCTCTGGCTCGTCAAGACGCTCCGCTGGGACATAGCTCTCGCAAAGCGGGGACATTCCCAAGTCGACGAATGTACGTGTTAGTTCCGCGCCGCACAGGCGACACGGATGCCCTGACGTCATGCTCCCCCCAATTTCCCGGCCGGTTAGAATAGCTGCCAGCCACGACGTCTGTCGATAAGGACGAAAGTGACCCTACACGAGTGCCGGGCGTGCCGAGGGCAGGCCGGCGATCTGGTACTCGATCTGGGCGAACAGCCCGCGTGTGACTACTTCCCGAAGTGGGACGATCCTGGGCCCGATCCGGTTTACCCGTTGCAGATGTGGCTCTGCTCGTCCTGCGGGCTGGCCCAGCTGCTCGCCGACCCGACCGTTCCTGAGGAGCCTCGGGGTACCGAGCCCGCGGCGCTGGTGGCGCAGGCCGAGGATGCCGTCGCGCGAGTCGGCGCGCAGGGGCTGCTTCCCGCACGGGCGCGGGTAGCCGAGTACGGCAGCCCGCACGGCGGTTCGTGGCTGGGGCTGCTCGAGCGCCGCGGACTCGTTCCTGTCAGCGGGACGGCGCAGGCCGACGTCGTCCTGGACTGCTTCGGCATGATGCACGCCGCCGACCAGGCGGCAGCGCTCGCCGAGCGAGCCGCCAGGCTCGCGCCTGGCGGCGTGCTCCTGCTGCAGTACCACTCCCTGGACACGATCGTCCGGTGCGGGCAGTGGAACGTGCTGCGCCACGGGCACTATGCCTATTACTCCACCACCGCGCTGACCCGGCTGCTGGCCACGGCGGGACTCGCCCCGCAAACTTCGTGGCGCTTCAGCCTGTACGGGGGAACCGTCCTGCTCGCGGCGCGCGGCGGCGCCGGCGCGACAGGCAGCCGCTGCCAGCCGGACGAAACCGTCACGGCACTGCTCGCCGCCGAGGAGCGCACCGGCGTCC
>JASHXJ010000190.1 GCA_030043595.1 Trebonia sp. | reverse complement strand
GGACTGCCCGATGTTCCCCGCCGATAACATCTGGAACACCGACATCTCCAAGCTCCCCGTGGACCCGCACAGCGCTGCCTGGCTGCGCAGCATGGACGCGTCGACCACCTTCCTGCATCCGGACTTCGGCCCGGACCCGGGCGGGTACCCCTACGGCATCCCGTACGCGATCGTCACCAGCGCGCACAAGACCGTGCGGGTCACGTTCCAGTACGCCAGCCAGAGCGACCAGGTGCCGTATCCGCTCGGCCCGGACACCCCGATCGAGGGCGGCCAGAACGCGCCGGCCGATACCGACCGGCATGCGCTGATGGTCAACAAGACCACCTGCACGCTGTACGAGCTCTGGCAGGCGCATTACTCTCCGAACGGCTCCACGGCCGGCTCCGGCGCGGTGTGGACCCTGCGCTCCAACGCGCTGCGTCCGGCCGGCTGGACCTCAGCTGACGCGGCGGGCCTGCCGATACTGCCCGGGCTGCTGAACTTCGCGCAGATCCAGCAGGCGGTGCGCACCGGCAAGCCCATCACGCACGCGATCAGGTTTACCGCCCGCTTCACCGCGGACGCCTACGTCTGGCCGGCCAGGCATGAAGCAGGCTCCGGCAGCATCGCGACCGTGCCGCCGATGGGCGCCCGCTTCCGGCTCAGCGCGAGCTTCAACGTCGCGGGCTTCTGCGCCAGCTCGCAGCCGTACTGCGCGGACGCCAAGGTGGTCCTCGTCGAAATGCAGCACTACGGCCTCATACTCGCCGACAACGGCAGCAACTGGTACTTCGGCGGCAGCGCCTTCCCGCAGTGGCCCGATGCCCTGGTGTCCCTGCTCAAGCAAATCCCGGCCAGGGATTTCGTGGCGGTCGACGAGTCCTGCCTCATGGTCAACCGCAATTCAGGCGAGGCCAGGGCCCGGCCGGGCTGCCCCATCGGCTGACCGCGGCGGGAGCTATCCGGCTGAGGTGCATTCGTAAAGCACCGACCCGCCGAACGCGCCGCCGAAGTCGTCCGGCGGGTTGCCGTAGGCGGCGGCCGGCACCGCGGCGCACGTGCTGCGCACCCAGGAGACGATCTGGCCGACGGTGCCCGCTGTCTGGTCGGCACCGCCGGTGCCGGCTCCGCCGAACCAGCCGAACCAGAAGAACCGCAGCTGGCCGGTGGCGACCAGGTCCTGCACCCGGGCCAGCGTCGGGGTCCGCACCGTGCCGCTGAACCCGCCGAGCGGCATGGCCTCCTGACCTGTGGCCAGGATGAACCTGGAGGCTTCCGTCCAGGAGGTGACGGCGAGCAGGTAGGCCGCCCCGTCGCGGCGGGCGCTGACATAGTCGTAGATCGCCTGCGTCTGCGGGGTCAGGGTCTGCGATGAGCCGAACGCCCCGCCAAGGACGGGGCCGCGAAGCACGGTGAACAGGCCGTGCCCCTCGGCCGGCCCCGCGGATGCGTCGAACGACGTTCCCGCGTAGTTCACGTCAAGCACCGAGGCGGCCCAGGTGGCGGGCGCCGCCAGCATCGCGGCCACACCGAGGGCCACCGCGAGGTCGGCCAGCCGCCGCGGGAAACGGTGCGCGAGCCGCGCCACGACCAGGATGACGGCCGCGGCGACCCCGGCCGCCATGGCGTCGGTCAGCGCCCACGGCAGGAAGCTGCGGTAGCCCCGCCACAGGAAGTCTGCCCACAGCACCTCGGCGAGCACCGCCGCCGGCAGCAGCCAGCCAGCCCGGCGACCGGCCCGGTACACGTGCACGAGCATGCAGATCCCGGCGGCGGCCAGCGCGGCGACCGGCGGAGCGAGCATGGCGAGATAGGCGGTATGCGGGAGCGTGGTCATCACGCTGAACGCCAGGACGGCGGTGCACAGCCATATCCCCCACATCAGGAACCCGCACCGCACCGGATTCCCCCGCCGCGCCCACCTCGTGAGGTAGAGCCCGGCCACCAGGCCGAGGCCGGCGAGCGGGTACAGCCAGCCGGCCTGCGGCCCGTACCAGCCGCTCAGCAGCTTGAACACGCCGACCGGGAGGCCGAAAGGATTGCCGGGCCCGCTGATCCCCGGCCCTGAGGAGACCGCACCGTGAAACGAGATGCCGAACCGCTCCACGCCGTTGTAGCCGAAGATCATCGCGACGACGCTGTTGTCCGTCGACCCGTCCACCCACGGCCGGTCCGCCGCCGGGGTGACCGTGAACAGCACGACCCACGACAGCGATACGGCCAGCATCGCGACCCCGGCCACCGCGAGCTGCCACAGCCGGGTGACCAGCCGCGGCCCTGGCTGCGGCGCGGCGACCAGGTAGCCGATGAACAGCGCGGGCAAGATCATCCACGCCTGCAGCATCTTGGCCTGGAAGCCCAGCCCCACCCACACGCCGGACAGGACGAGCCAGCGCAGCCGTCCGGTCACGACCGCCCGCTGCCACGCATCGGCAGCCAGCACCAGGCACATCAGGAGCGCGCCGTCCTCCATCGGGTGCCCGAACACGGACGCGACGATCGGGGTCAGCGTCAGCAGCAACGCTGCCAGCAGCCCGGGCACCTCGCCCGCCCACTGACGGACCGCGCGATACATCACAAGGACCGTGACGACGCCCTCGACCACCTGGGGCAGGACCAGCGACCACGGGTGGAAACCGAAGATCCGCGCGGACAGCGCCTGCGGCACGAACGCCCCGGCGAGCTTGTCGATGGTGATCGTGGCCGCCGGGTCGAAGGCACCGTAGAAGAAGGCCCGCCAGCTCTCCGACATGGACTTCACCGCGACCGAGTAGTACGGCGCGTAATCCACGCCGGCGATGTTCCAGGCGTACAGCACCGCAGCGAGCGCGGCCACGGCCAGCAGCGCCGGACGCGCCCAGCCGGGCTGTCCCGCCGGGGACCGCCACACCTGCCAGCGGCGCCGCGGCCGCGTCACGCCGGACGAGGCCCGCTGAGTGGCGGGAGTGACCGGCGGCGTCACGGCAGCGGACACGCGGCGCCCTCCACAGGCTCATCCGGCGGACGCCGGGCGCGAACCGCCCGGCACCCCGAGTATGGCAGCGGAAGATCGCCGCGATCCAGCGGCAGCTCCGCTATGACGCCCGGCTGCTACCCGGCATCAGGCGCGCTGCTGTCGGCCACGAGATCGCGGACCGCGTCCCGGATCAGGGAGCCGAGCTCGGCGCTGGAGACGTTATCGAACGCGTCCCCGGCCAAGAGCAGCCCGCCGAACACCGCGCCCACCGAGCATGCCATCCGGACCCGGTCGCGCAGCGACAGCGACGGGTTGGCGAGTGCCTGCCGGAACCGCTGCTGGATGTCGCCGTGATCGTCGTCGTGGTCGGTGCGATGCAGTTTCTCCAGGGCCGCCTGGTTGCGCTCGTGCATCAGCAGGATCTTGCGCTGGGCAACCATCTGATCAAGCAGTTCGTTGAGCAGCGAACCCCAGGCCTGGAGTGTCACTGTCTGGCCTGCCAGCCGTGCCAGGGCCGCCTTCCCGACGTCGTGCAGGCGCATGTGCAGCGCCATCAGGATTTCTTCCTTGGAAGCGAAGTGGTAGTAGATCGCCGCCTTGCTGATGTGCAGGCGTTCTGCGATCTCGCGCATGGAGGTGCCGTCGAAGCCCTGGTCGGTGAACAAGTCCATGGCGACGTCGAGGATCCTGTCGCGCGTGGACGTGCCGGCCTGGTCGTCCCCGGCGGACGCGCCGGGACCCGCGAGTGCTGCGTCTGCCCGTGTCACGAGCCCATTTTAGCGCCGGGTGAGGCCCTTACCTAACGGTCGGTAAATTGAGCTGCTATGCTGGGCAGTACTTACCGACCGTTAGGTAAGGGAGTTCGCTGAGCTGCCGGAAGGATAACCGGAGATGGCTGACACGATGATCGAGGCCGATGGCTTGTTCAAGAGCTACGGCCAGACGCATGCACTGGCCGGAGTCAGTTTTTCCGTGCCAGCCGGGAGCGTGCTCGGGCTGCTCGGCCCGAACGGAGCCGGGAAGACCACCGCCGTGCGCATCCTGACCACGCTGGCGCTGCCGGACGCGGGCCGCGCCCAGGTGGCCGGCATAGACGTCCTGGCCCACCCGGCCGCCGTGCGCAGGCAGATCGGCGTGGCCGCCCAGGACGCAACCCTGGACGGACTGCTGACCGGCAGGCAGAACCTTGTCCTGGTCGGCGAGCTGAGCGGCATGCGAACGGGCCAGGCCCGCACCAGGGGAGCCGAGCTGCTCGAGCTCTTCGACCTGGCAGACGCCGCGGACCGGGTGGTCAAGGGCTACTCAGGCGGCATGCGGCGGAGGCTGGACCTGGCGGCCAGCCTGGTGACGCAGCCGCCCGTGCTGTTCCTTGATGAGCCGACCACGGGCCTGGATCCGGTGAGCAGGCAGCGAGTCTGGGAGGTGATCAGGGAACTGATCGGCTCCGGCGTCACGGTGCTGCTGACCACGCAGTACCTGGATGAGGCGGATGCCCTGGCCGA
>JASHXJ010000189.1 GCA_030043595.1 Trebonia sp. | reverse complement strand
GCAACGGCTACTCACTGGCCAGGCACGCGCTGTTCCGCAAGGGCGGCATGTCCCTGTCGGACCAGGTGCCGGGCAGCGGCCGCCGGCTGGCGGACGCGCTGCTGCAGCCGACACGGGTGTACGTCAAGGCGGCGGAGGCGCTGTGGGCGGCTGGCATCACCCCGCGCGGCATGGCGCACATTTCCGGCGGCGGCCTGCTCAACCTCGCCCGGCTCGCCGGTGACGTGTCCTACGAGCTGGACGCGATGGTGCCCGTGCCCGAGATCTTCGAGCTGATCGCCGACTGCGGCCAGATCCCGCCCGCCACGATGTACGCGACGTTCAACATGGGCATCGGGTTCTGCGTGGTCGTGGCCAAGTCAGATCAGCAGGCCGCGCTGGACGCGCTACAGGAGGTCGGCGAGGACGCGGTGCGTATCGGCTGGGTGACCAGCCGCCCCGGCAGGACGATATCCATCCCGTCGGTGAGCCTGCAGGGCAAGGGGGACACCTTCGAACCGGTACGTTAGGTTCCCATGGACATTCGGGAGTTTGTTGAGGCGAACTCGGCCGAGTTCGGCGCCTCGCTCAGGGAGTGGCTGACGATCCCCTCGGTTTCCGCGGACCCGGCCCGCCACGGTGACGTGCGCCGCTCCGCGCAATGGCTGGCCGCATATCTCAGGAAGACCGGCTTCCCGGTCGCGGAGGTCTGGGAGACGAGGGGCCTGCCCGCCGTCTACGCGCACTGGCCGGCCGCCGACCCGAGCGCGCCGCGCGTGCTCGTCTACGGCCACCACGACGTGCAGCCGGCGGAGCTGGCCGACGGCTGGGACTTCGACCCGTTCGAGCCGACGCTGCGGCAGGGCAAGCTGTACGGCCGCG
This sequence comes from Trebonia sp., assembly GCA_030043595.1. GTDB lineage: Bacteria > Actinomycetota > Actinomycetes > Streptosporangiales > Streptosporangiaceae > Trebonia. Next base: position 7,035 of record JASHXJ010000189.1, on the reverse strand, counting down.
GGGCCTCCGACGACAAGGGCCAGGTGCTCTTCCACGCCCTCGGCCTGCGCGCCTGCATGGCGGCCGCCGCGAGCGCCGCGCCGCCCGTATCGGTCACGATGCTGATCGAGGGCGAGGAGGAGTCGGGCTCCCCGAACTTCGCCGAGCTCCTCACCGACCGCAAGGACCAGCTCCTCCCCGACGTGATCGTGATCAGCGACACGACGATGTGGGCGGCGGACGTCCCGTCGATCTGCCTCGGGACGCGCGGGCTGGTGGACGCGGAGATCACTGTCACCGGGCCGTCGCGCGACCTGCACTCGGGCTCGTTCGGCGGCGGCGTGCCGAACCCGGTGCACGCGCTGGCCGCACTGCTGGCCGGGCTGCACGACGCGGACGGCCGGGTGACGCTGCCCGGCTTCTACGACGACGTGGTTCCGCTGTCGGACACCGAGCGGGAACTGCTCGCCAGGCTGCCCTTCAGCGAGAAGGAGTGGCTGTCCGACGCGGGCGACAGCGGGGCGGCCTACGGCGAGGCGGGCTACACGACGCTCGAGCGGATCTGGGCCCGGCCGACCGCCGAGGTCAACGGCATCTGGGGCGGCCACACTGGCCCCGGCCCGAAGACGATCATCCCGGCCCGGGCCCATGCCAAGGTCTCGTTCCGGCTGGTCGCCGACCAGGAGCCGGCCGCCGTCATCGCAGCGCTGCGCACATACATCAGTTCATTTACTCCGAACGGGCTCGTGGCGTCTGTCACCGCCGGACACGGAGTACGCCCTTGCCACTCGGCAATCGACTCGCCGGCTGTGGCAGCGGCACGCCGGGCCATGCAGCGGGCGTTCGGCCGCGAGGTGCTGTTTACCAGGGAGGGCGGCAGCGGCCCCGAGGCGGACCTCGCCGACATCCTGGGCGCCCCGCTCGCGTTTGTGGCAGTAGGCCTTGACGCCGACCGCATTCACGCACCCAATGAGTACGTGGACCTGTCCAGGCTGCTGCGAGGTGCGGAAACGGCCGCCTACCTGTGGGAGGAACTCGCGGCGGCGGGCGCGGGCCGGTGAGCGTCCCCGCAGGCACCGAACATTTCGACGTCGGCCCGCTGGGGCGGCTCGCACTCGCCCGCTCCACGGTCGACCGGGCGACGGAACGCCGCGCCGACACCGCGTGGGTGGCGGCGGCGTGGGCGGACCCGCGCACCCGGGTGCTCGTGGTCAGCGACTCCCAGGCACTCGTCCGGTACGACGGTGACCAGCCGGAACTGGTGTTCCTCTCGCCCGGCGACGCGCCCGAGGGCACCAGGTTCCTGCTCGGCGTGGACGACGAGGACGTCGTCTACTTCGGGGTAAGCGGCGAGCTCGCGGCAGACGCCCCGGCCCGTTCCGATTCACATGGGGCCAAGCCGGTGTCGCTGCGGCAGGTTGGCGCGGTCCTCAGCGACCGGGACGCCGGGCTGCTCACCCACGCGGTGGCACTGGCGAACTGGCACGACACGCACACCCACTGCCCGCTGTGCGGAACACCGACCGTGCCGGCCCCGGCCGGCCACCTGACCACCTGCCCGAAGGACGGGACCGAGCACTTCCCGCGGGTCGACCCCGCGGTGATCATGCTGGTCACCGATCCGGAGGACCGGTGCCTGCTGGCCAGGAACGCGGCCTGGCCGCAGCGCCGGATGTCGGTCCTCGCCGGGTTCGTCGAGCCGGGCGAGTCGGCCGAGCACGCGGTGGCGCGCGAGGTCTTCGAGGAGACCGCGCTCGCCGTCGGGCAGATCCGCTACCTCGGCAGCCAGCCGTGGCCGATGCCGCGCAGCCTCATGCTCGGGTTCCAGGCCGTCGCCGCGGCCGGGCAGCAGATCGTGGTCGACGCCGAGGAGATCGGCGAGGCGCACTGGTTCACCCGCCCCGAGCTGCTGGCCGGCCTCGAGGCAGGCGAGCTCGGCATCGCGCCCACGTCCTCGATCGCCCGCCGGCTGATCGAGTACTGGTACGGCGCCGAGCTTCCCGACGGACCGGGTGCCTGGACGGCGCCGCCTCGCTAATGTTGTTCACAGTTTTTTCCGAGAGTTTGCATCGTAATTTCTTGACAAAAACGATCTCTTTACTAGGCTATGCTGGGGCGAGCGTGGACGGAGGTGCGGAGCACGTGCAGATCGGAACGCGGCTGCTGGGGCGCCCAGAGGCGGACTCGCCGGCGGTGCACGATGGCGCGGACGGGACACTGCTCGCGGTGGTTCCGATCCCGGGGACGGGGACGTCACTCGCGATCGTCGGCTACCCGGTAAGCGCGCCCGCGCTCGGGTCCGGTCCGGACGCCGCGGAGGTTCGTACCGGGCTGCTGCTCGACCACGACCAGCGCCGGGTCTGGGTGGACGGCGCGGAGGTCACGCTGACCTTCCAGGAGTTCGAGCTGCTGGCCTTCCTCAGCGCGCACCCGGCGACCGTGTTCAGCCGCGCCGACCTGGTGCGGCGGGTGTGGCAGCGCGACTTCGCCGCGGACAGCCGCACCGTCGACGTGCACGTCAGCCGGCTGCGGCACAAGCTCGGCGCGGCCTACGGCAGGTACCTGGTCACCGAGTACCGCATCGGCTACCAGTTCCGCCCGCCGATCGGCTCCTGACTCTGCCGCCGCCCCGGACGTCAGCCGCTCGCGTCCCGGGCCGCCCGCCGGCCACCCCCACCCTCAGCCGCTGACGTCGGGCCCCGCCTTGCCGATGCTGATGCGCAGCAGTACCCGCTGCTGCGCCTGCATCGCCGCCCGGTACTCGTCCCAGTCGGGGTGCTCGCCCGAGATGCGGCGGTAGTAGTCGACCAGGCCCTCCATCGCCTCGGGCAGCTCCACGATGTCCGCGGTGCCCTCGATCTGCACCCACCGGCCGAAGAACGTGTCAGGGAACGCGCACAGCCACACCCGCGGATCGCGGCGGACGTTGCGGACCTTATACGCGGTCTGCCGCGTGCTGATCACCACGTGCCCGGCGTCGTCGACGCCGACGGTGACCGGTGAGAGCTGGGGCGTTCCGTCGCCTTTGAGGGTGCCGAGCACCGCGTGGTGCTGCTCGCGGACGAACTCAAGCGCTGCGTCAATGTCCATGGGTACATCCTCGCGCCGCGCCGCGTGTTGTGCGGGCTGCGGGCCGGGTGTTCTATGGGATAGCGGGAACAGCCGCAGGTCCCCGTGAGGAAGGGGCAGCGATGCGTCTTGTGCTACGGATCCTGTTCTTCGAGTTCGCGCTGTCCTGGGCGATGGTGCTGGCTGGGTGGGTCGGTGTCGCCGTGCAGGTCCGGCCGTTCCTCATGAGCACGCTGACCCGGCACCGCCACTGGCGCGCGGGACTGGGAGTGCTGATCGCCCTTCCCGTGACCGTGGGCTGGCCGCTGCTGTTCCGGTTCCCGTCTGCGTGGGGGGTGCCCGCGCACGGGGACTGGCTGAACGTGGCACTCCCGTGGTGGGTGCTGGTCGGCGCGTGCGGCTCCCTGGTGCTCGCCGCGAAAGCTTGCGCGCGACGGCCAGGTCGCGAGCTCCGGACGGGTTGCCGGTGCGGCACATGCATGGCATACGGCCGGTGATTACGAGAAGCCGGCGCCCGCCATGACAGACACGATGGTCGACGTGATCAGCCCGGTCGACGAGACAATCCTCACGGCGGTGCGCTTCGCCAGCCGCGCCGAGCTCGACGCACGGGTGACGCGTGCCGACCGCGCCTTTTCGACCTGGCGCAGGATGGCACCGGGGGACAGGGCCAGGCTGCTGCGCCGCTTCGCGGAGCGGGTAGACGCGGACATCGAGACGCTCGCTGGCCTGGAGGTGCGCAACGCCGGGCACACCATCTCGAACGCCCGGTGGGAGGCGGGCAACGTGCGCGATGTCCTCACCTACTACGCCGCGGCCCCGGAGCGGCTGGCCGGGCGGCAGATCCCTGTGCCCGGGGGCATCGACATCACCTTCCACGAGCCGCTGGGAGTTGTCGGCGTCATCGTGCCGTGGAACTTCCCGATGCCGGTGGCCGCCTGGGGATTCGCGCCCGCGCTGGCCGCCGGCAACACGGTGATCGTCAAGCCGGCGGAGTACACGCCGCTGACCGCGCTGCGCCTGGAAGAGCTGGCACTGGAGGCCGGGCTCCCCGAGGGCGTCCTGCAGGTCGTGCCAGGAACCGGACCGGAGGCCGGAGAGCACCTGGTCACGCATCCGCTCGTCCGCAAGATCGTCTTCACCGGGTCAACCGCCGTGGGCAAGCGGATCATGCGCCTCGCCGCCGACCAGGTGAAGCCGCTGACCCTCGAGCTGGGCGGGAAGAACGCCAACATCGTCTTCGCCGACGCCGACCTCGAGCGCGCCGCGGCCACGGCGCCGGACGGCGCGTTCGACAACGCCGGCCAGGACTGCTGCTCCAGATCGCGGGTCCTGGTGCAGCGCAGCGCCTTCGACAGGTTCATGGAACTGCTCGAGCCCGCCGTCAGGAGCTTCGCGGTCGGTGACCCGGCCGACCCGGCTACCGCCATGGGCCCGCTGATCTCGGCGAGGCACCTGGCGAAGGTCAGCTCCTACATCGACGAGGCGACCGCCGTGGCATTCCGCGGCACGGCTCCGCAGGGACCGGGCTTCTGGTTCCCGCCGACCGCGATAGCCCCTGTTTCCAGAACGGACCGGCAGTGGCGCGAGGAGATCTTCGGCCCCGTGATCGTGGTCATGCCGTTCGAGGACGAGGCGGACGCCATCCGGCTGGCAAACGACACGGAGTACGGCCTGTCCGGGTCGCTGTGGACGCGCGACCTTGGCCGGGCCATGCGGGTCGCCCGTGCCTGGGATAGCGGAAACCTTTCGGTGAACTCGCATTCTTCGGTGCGCTACTGGACGCCTTTCGGCGGGTTCAAGCAATCAGGACTCGGCCGGGAACTCGGCCCCGACGCGGTCGAGGCATTCACCGAGACCAAGAATGTCTTCATCTCAACCGACGAGTGAACTCCCAGGCCCAGGCCCGTCGACCCCGAAACTTTCGATATCCGAGGCCCCCATTCGCACGTCCCGAAACTTAGTTTCTTCCTCAGTCTGCGTGAGCTGAAAATTCACTTTTCGTAATTCACCGTTGCCCGCTGGATGAAGTGCGCATACCGGTATGGTGATCAGCTAACCAGATCACGCTTCGCGTGAGTGAGCAAGCCCCGCTCAGGGAGGAATCACCTATGCAGCGACACCGCTTCACGGTGCCTGCGACTGCGATAATCGCCACGGGCCTGGTGGCCGGGATGGCGCTCGCGGCGCATGCCGCTACGACGTCGGGGCGCGGGCCGCTCGCGCCCCGCGTCGACGTAGCAGTCAGGAACGGCACCGCCTACATCGCCACCATGGGTCCCCATAACTCGCTGCGCCTCTACTGGGCGACTCCGGGCAGCCCTTGGCACAAGGTGTCCGTCGCGGGCGCCGGCACGACGTTCTCCGAGCCCGCCGTGGCCGTCCGCGCGACCGATCCCGCGCACGAGATCGACATCGTCGCCGAGGGCCCGTCGCACAGCCTTCTCTACTACGACGCGTCCTCGCCGGGCGGCAAGTGGGCACGGACCAAGATCGCCGGGACGGGTACCACGTTCTCCGCACCCGCGATCGCGGTCCGCTCGGTCGATCCGACGGGCGAGGCCGACGTGGTGGCCGAAGGCGCCTCGCACACGCTGGACTACTACTTCGCGACCCCGGGCAGCCCGTGGACGCGAACGGTGGTGGCCGGCGCGGGCAGCACGTTCTCCGCGCCGTCGATCGCCGTCCGCACGACAGACCCGGAAGGTGAGGCGGACATCGTCGCCGAGGGCCCGTCCGACAGCCTTGACTACTACGACGCGGTTCCCAGCGCCCTGTGGGCGAAGACCGTGATCGCGGGACCCGGCACCACCTTCTCACGGCCGTCGGTCGCCGTCCGCTCGGTCGATCCGACGGGCGAGGCCGACGTGGTGGCCGAAGGCGCCTCGCACACGCTGGACTACTACATCGCGACCCCGGGCAGCCCGTGGACGCTGACCGTGGTGGCCGGCGCGGGCAGCACGTTCTCCGCGCCGTCGATCGCCGTCCGCACGACCGATCCCGAAGGCGAGGCGGACATCGTCGCCGAGGGCCCGTCCAGCAGCCTTGACTACTACGACGCGGTTCCCAGCGCCCTCTGGGCGAAGACCGTGATCGCCGGGGCTGGCAGCACCTTCGCGGGGCCGTCGGTCGCGGTCCGGGCGGGCGACCCGACCGGCGAGGCCGATGTCGCTGCCCAGGGCCGGTCGAACACGCTGGACTACTACTTCGCGACCCCGGGCAGCCTGTGGACGCGAACGGTGGTGGCCGGCGCCGGCACCACGTTCTAGCCGCGCCGGAACCTGACCGCGAGGCCGCATCCTGCGGCCTCGCGGTCAGTCTCGCCGCGTGACCGCGGTTATCCCGGTTACAGTGAACGGTGGCGAGCACGCGGGGCTGGTTCGAATCCGTGGCCGAGGCGCGGCGCCGGGCCCGCCGGCGGCTTCCCCGGCCTGTCTTCCTCGCCCTCGAGGCCGGTGCCGAGGCCGGGGTCACCCGCGCCGACAACGTCGCGGCGTTCCGCGAGCTCAGGTTCGCCCCGCCGCGCGTCGCGGACCTGCCGGCCGCCCGCGACCTGCGGACCACGGTCCTCGGCGTCCCCGTCGAGCTCCCGGTGATCGCCTCCCCGGTGGGCGTGCAGGCGGTTCACCCGCTCGGCGAGGTCGCCGTCGCGATGGGCACCAGGGACGCGGGAACGGCGATGGGGCTCAGCGAGTTCGCGAGCAAGCCGGCCGCCGAGGTGGCGCGGGTCAACCCGAAGCTGTTCTTCCAGGTGCACTGGTCCGCGGACCGCGACACGCTGCTCGAACGGGCCGAGCTGGCGCGCAAGGGCGGCGCGACGGCCCTCATCGTCACGCTGGACTGGTCGTTTCCTGGCGGCCGGGACTGGGGCAGCCCCGTCATACCGGAGAAGATGGACCTGCGGGCGATGCTGCGGTACGCGCCGCCGGGCCTGGCCAGGCCCGGCTACCTGGTCGGCTGGCTGCGGCACGGCGGCCTGCCCGACCT